>CANGFL010000109.1 GCA_947453015.1 Oxalobacteraceae bacterium
AGTTTTTTCTCACTTTCGGCTAAAAGCCAACTTTTCCTGTCACAACGAATATCGGTTCGGGCTGATAGAACTTTAGCCCTTTTTTGAATTTTTTTTATCAACAAAAAGATAATTATCATAAATAGAATAAATCATCTGTCTTTAAACACCTTTTAAACACCTTTGGCCGCACCTTTGCCGGTGATAACACCGGAGAAGGTATGGCCAGATTCTGGATTGCGCAACTTAATTTGTTCGTTCAGGCGCCCATCCTGCAGTGCCTCAACCTTTACTGTAATCATAAATTCTGTGGGTCGGCCAATGACAAAGGTCACTAGATCGCCTTTTTTTACCATCAGCGCAGGACGCAAATCGCTGGTTCGTATAGCTTCGCCGGCACGGATAGGGCGCATCAGCTCCGATCCCTCTAAACCAGAAAGATCGAACAAGTGGGTACGATTTATCTTTTCGGCATCTAATCGTTCCAGCTTGAGTAATTCGGGTTTTAACACTTGGCCCACGTTCAGATTACTTGAAGCGACCACCACTTGTCGGTTTTCCGCGAGGTCCGTGGTTTGAATAATCTGGCCAGCCGCTACATTTTTACCTAAGCGGGTGCCGGGCGTGATTTCAGTTGGAATCCAGACTGGCGAACTACCGCCCGCACCGGGCGCAAGATCTATCCGCTCGATCGCCGATTCCGTCATCAAATCGCCAGCTTTTAAAGCAAACTTTGCGCGGACGGCTTTTTGTCCCTTTTCAAGATCGTGCGCCATTACCGGCTGGCCCTTAGCCAGTGGTCGTTTCAATTGGCGCCCGACTAAGGCTGATTTTTCGTTAAAACTTCCTGCGGCGGGCACAGCCACCGTTTTGATATCTAAATCCGTATCTTTCAGTGCCTGACCGGGAGCGATATCCCGATTCGCCACCACCATCTCTTGCAGCTGCTGCTGAGTCAGGCCAACTTTTACAAAAATTTGCCATGCCGGTTTGTTACAGCGGGCACGAACACTCTCTTTATTAACAAATGGATAATCAAAGCTAAGGCTGCCGCCGCAGGGTTGAACCTGCACGCGGGGATCGAGTGGTGCCATTTTGACTTGATCGGCTGTGACACCTGACTGACCCGCAACCCAATTGCCCAACGCAGTCTCCAATGCCTCTTGCGGAGTCGCAGCCAAAACCGCCTGCGAGCTTGCGAATAGCAGGATCGCCAGCAATCTCAACACAACTCTATATAGGAGTGGCTGGAGTCGTTGAATAATCATCGCGTTTTGGTTGTCAATTTGTTCATGGTACGGGCTTTGCTAAATCCTCTTCAACACAGTGTCAGGCTGTTGAACTTCCGACAGTCCCGACAAACAGAGCAAGAATGATTCCAGACCCAAATAGATGAGAGATCATGGAAATACGATCGAGAGTTAATGACCAGATAGGCGATATTGCCAAAGAGAGAGCGCGTCACCGCGAGGCCGCGCCATCGACGTCTTTCCGTCAGGTGGTGGAAGAGGCTAACCGTGAAGCGACTTCAACCGTAAAGGTTCAGCGTGGCGATACCTTAGTTAGTCTGACACGCAATTTCTTGGGTGAGTCGGCGTCCCAACTAAACAAAGGGCAGATTTACGATCTGGCTAAAACGCTGGCCAAAGAAAATGGCATTGCTAATCCAGACCGCATCATGCCGGGGCAGCAGATCAATATGACCCCTATGTCTACCTTAGCAGCACTGAAGCTCAGGCAGGGCACGGTTGAAGGCGTTCAGCTGAACACGGAATCGCCGCAGGTGAGTGCGCCGGTGTTGGATAAAACCTTGGCGCGAGCAGTCACTAAAGGATATATGCAGGCCGAAGACCAGCGCGCGGTACGCGATAAGATTTTGCAGCTCGCTACAACCCATGGTTTTTCGCCGGATGATTTTGCCCGCACCACCTTAATGGAGTCGGATGGTATGAATCCGCGTGCATCGAATGGTAGCTGCCACGGCATCATTCAATTTTGCTCAGGCGGTAATCGGGGTGCTGCGAGTGCCGGCTATGCCGACAATCCTAAAGAGATACTTTCATTGTCTGTGATGGATCAGCTGGATTTAGTTGATAAATATTTTACGGATACCAAGCTCAAAGATTTTGGTCCGGCTTCTTTGGATAATCTCTATTTGACCGTGTTAACACCGAACGCACGTAATGAGCCGCGAGCTAACGTGCCATTAAATATTGTCGGTCGCCAGGCCGCCGCTTTATATGAGGGGCGTGATCAGGCGGGGGTGATTACGCGTAATTCGCTGATTGCAGGGCTCAAGCAAAATGCACGTGAACGTCTGGGTGAATTCTCAGTCGCTAAAGTAGAGCGCAAAATGATGTGATGGTAAAAAAAGTAAACGTGAACGAAATGATTTTTTTGCGTTTGCCTTTTACTTAGAAAGATCAGCGCGTCAATTTAATGGCGGTTGACTCAAGGCGGCAAGCTCTTGCCGCCTTCACCATGGAGTCGGGTAGTGACTTCATCCGGTGGCAAATTCTTGCCGCTTTTTCCCTCTGAAATGGTCGTATTTCCGCCAAAAAACGAACTGGCACGGCGCTTGCAATGGTCGGATCGACAGCTGGAAACTTGAACGTTCTGTCGGTATTCCGGCGCAACACCATCTAGCAGCATGTAGGGAGTACAAAATGGATTTACTCAATTCGGCTTTAGGCATACACGACAAAGCGCTGCGCGTGCGAAATCAGCGCATGGAGCTGCTCGCTCGAAATATCGCCAATGAAGACACGCCGCATTTCAAGTCGCGTGAATTGGATTTTAAAACCGTGATGGCGAAATTCGAACCTGCGGAACCCATGGCGGCGACCAACCAAACGCATTTTGATTATGGCGATGACAAGTTAGATGACGATGGCATGCGTTATCGCGTTCCATTCAACGCATCAGCCGATGGAAACACAGTAGAGATCACCGTGGAACAGGCCAAGTACGGTAAAGCAGCCGCTGATTATCAAGCGACGCTGACCTTTCTTGAAAATCGCGTCAGCAGTATTCGCAAAGCATTGAGAGGGGATTAATAAATCATGCCTATGTCCATAGATAACATCTTCGGTATTGGCGGTACTGCGCTAAATGCACAGATGATCCGTATGAATACCACCGCATCGAATTTGGCGAATGCGGGTACGACATCAGCTACCGAGAAGGAAGCGTATCGCGGTAAGCGCACCATCTTTAAATCGCTGATGGATGATCAGATGACCAATGCTGGCTCACCCTACGTTGGTGGTGTGAAGGTCGACAAAATTGTCGATGACACCAAGCCTGTACCTCGTGTCTATGACCCGGGCAATCCACTTGCCGATGGCGATGGCTTTGTATTTCAGTCTAATGTGAATGAAGTTACTGAGATGGTCGACATGATGGCCGCCTCGCGTTCGTATCAGAACAACGTCGAAGTTGTAAACACTGCACGCGAGCTGATGATGCGCTCGCTTGAAATTATTAAAGCATAAGGATTATTGACATGGCATCGACCGTTACTGGCGCAGCACAAAACACCTCGACATACACGCTGCCGTCGAGCATTAAGACGACTGATCAAGCAAAAGCTGATGCAGCCCAAGCATCGATTAGCGGTGATGGTGGCGCTATGGGTCAGGGGGCATTTTTAACGCTATTCACTACCCAGCTTAAGAATCAAAATCCATTAGACCCCATGAATAACGATGCCTTTGTGGCTCAGTTAGCGCAGTTCTCGCAGTTGGAAGCGACTACTAAGATGTCTGACAATCTTCAAAATATGGTGTCGTCCATGTCCAGTGAACGCATGAGTACAGCGAGTGGATTGATTGGGAAAAAAGTCGCGATCCCAGATGGCAAAGCCATACTTACTAACGCACAGCCAGTCGATGGCACGGTCACGCTGGATAAAGATGTGGATTCGATTTCACTCAAAGTTTTTGCTTCGGATGGTTCCGTGGTTCGCACAGGCGACATTGGTCCGCAGAAAAAAGGGGATTTCAATTTTAGTTGGGACGGAAAAGATAGTAATGGCGCTGCAGTTGCTGATGGTGTGTATCGCATCGAGGCGACAGTTAGTTCACTCGGCGTTTCTAGTAAACCACCAGTGTCAACCATGGCGCCAGTCCGATCAGTCACCACCGATGCAACTACCGGTGATATGCAAGTCGAATTTGATGATGGAACAACCCAAAGCCTGTCGCAAGTTAAGCGCGTTGGCCTGTAAATAAACACTAGCTCACCAGTAATTCAGGAGAAATACACATGTCCTTTTATACCGCTCTGACAGGTCTGCAAGCCGCTACTGCGCAGTTGTCTGTGACCAGTAATAACATCGCCAACGTGGGCACCACCGGTTTCAAGCGTTCACGCGCTGACTTCGGTGACATCTTTGCGACATCGCCTCTGCAAAAAGCATCGGCTACCGTCGGTCAGGGTGTGGCGATTAAACAGATCACGCAGGAATTCAGTCAGGGGAATATTCAATTCTCTGCAAACTCACTTGATATCGCGATTACGGGTGACGGTTTTTTCCCGTTGAAATCAGCTGATGGCCTGCAAGACATTTACACGCGTAACGGTACCTTCTTGTTGGACAATTCGTTCAACGTAGTCAATGCAGCAGGGCAGTCCTTGATTGCAGCAGGCGTTGACTCCTCCGGTAAAGCGGATTTGGAAAATCTTTCTAAATTAAATATCCCTCGTAAGACGACGGGTGATGCAGTCGAAACATCGGCGATTACGCTGGGTTTGAATTTCCCTGCGGATGCGGCGGTGATTACTAAGCCATTCGACAAGACCGATCCGACGACTTATAACAAAACGACCGCCGTTACTGTGTATGACGCCGGTGGTAATGATTATTTGGCGACCGTTTACTACGCAAAAACTCAAGTAGCAGGTGCGAACGACCCCACTAGTAAATGGCAAACCTATGTGTATATTGGTGATACACGCTTACAAGAAAATCTGATTCAAGCCAACGACAGAGGCGACAAACTTTACGTTAATAAATATGGCCAGACGCTGCCTGAAAGTAAAATTCCTCCTGAAAATATTGCGCGTGGAGTGACGCAATTAATTCATTTGGACGATTTGAAAAATCCTATTGATTCAACGCCAGCAGCACTCGCTGGCCAGCAAATTGATACCAGTATCAATACTAATTTCAAAAGCGGTTTGAATGTATACAGCACCTTGTTGTCGCAAGTGCCAGCTAATGTGGGTGGGCAAACTCAAGTTATCGACGCCTCCACATTGACAGGTACGGCCGGCACCATACAACTCACCTTACCTCCATTGGCAGGTGCTAATGCGCAAACGCCTATTACCGTCACGCTCTCTCCGATAACCTTAACTGGTACAGAAACAAAATTAGAAGTGGCTAGTTTGATTGCTAGTTCGATTGCAGCTGATCCAACGTTTAAATCTAGCGGCGGTTTTCCAGGTCGCAGTGTGGTCGATAATGGTGATGGCACAGTTTCAGTCACGTTTTCTAAAGCGGATGATGTGAATGATGTCGTCAATCCTACAACTGGGGTGTCAGCAATTCCTTTAATTACCGCGACCTCCGGCACGGGTACACAATCAGCAGTTGAGCTATATC
>CANGFL010000110.1 GCA_947453015.1 Oxalobacteraceae bacterium
ACTTCAGGACGATCCAACAATTCAACGTAAGCCATAGGTGCATTGTCGCCAACGCGGAAACCCATTTTCAAAATACGCAGATAACCGCCATTGCGATTCGCGTAACGTGGGCCCAGCTCAGCAAATAATTTGACAACCATTTCACGATCGCGCAGGCGGCTAAAAGCGAGACGCTTGTTCGCCAGCGTATCTGTTTTACCCAAGGTGAGAATTGGCTCTATAACGCGGCGCAATTCTTTGGCTTTCGGCAAAGTGGTTTTGATTGCTTCATGACGCAGCAATGATACGGTCATGTTGCGCAGCATCGCTAAGCGATGTGAGGAGGTGCGATTTAACTTACGAAGTCCATGACGATGACGCATGACAATTCCTTTTTAGAGTATTAGATCCAGCTCTTCTATCGCTTAACTAAGTTCTCTTTTCGAGAATTTAAGTGGTTGCGCGGGCCGGTAAATTAGTTAAACAGTCGAGAAATTTTCTCGAATTACTTATCAAGACCAGCTGGTGGCCAGTTCTCGAGTTTCATGCCCAACGTGAGACCACGCGAAGCAAGTACTTCTTTAATTTCGTTGAGCGATTTACGACCCAGATTTGGCGTCTTCAACAATTCGTTTTCGCTACGCTGAATCAGATCGCCAATGTAGTAAATATTCTCTGCCTTGAGACAGTTAGCTGAGCGAACAGTAAGTTCGAGATCATCCACTGGACGCAACAAGATAGGATCAACTGTCGGAGCGCGCGATGGCACTTCAGCAGCGGTTTCTGTACCTTCGAGTGCGGCAAAGACATTCAATTGATCAACCAATACGCGTGCTGACTGACGAATTGCTTCTTCAGGGGTAATAACACCATTGGTCTCGATATTCATTACCAACTTATCCAAGTCGGTACGCTGTTCTACACGAGCAGACTCAACGGAGTACGACACGCGTTTAACGGGTGAAAATGAAGCATCAAGTATGATGCGACCAATGGTCTTGTTTGCATCTTCAGCCAGACGACGTACGTTACCAGGCACGTAACCACGGCCCTTCTCAACTTTGACTTGCATATCGAGCTTGCCGCCTGGTGTCAGGTGGGCAATCACGTGATCCGGATTGATCAACTCCACATCATGGGGCAGATCGATATCGGATGCGAGTACCGCGCCTTCGCCTTCTTTTTTCAGCGTCAGCGTGACTTCATCACGGCTATGCAGTTTGAACACCACGCCTTTGAGGTTGAGCAGAATATCGACTACGTCTTCCTGAACGCCGTCTAGCGATGAATACTCATGCACTACACCAGCGATCGTCACTTCTGTCGGCGCGTAGCCAACCATCGACGACAACAAAACACGACGCAAAGCATTACCCAGCGTATGACCATAACCGCGTTCAAACGGCTCCATCTCGACTTTGGCATGACCCAAACCGAGTGGCTCAACTTCAATAATTCGTGGCTTCAACAGATTGTTATGCATGAATGTCCTTTCAATACCCTCGGCTCGTTACGCCGATAAGGCTGATGGAATATCGAAAGGCGTCAGAACCACTGGCTCTGACGCCGGGAAATTAGCGTGAATACAATTCGACGATGAGTGACTCGTTGACTTCTTGATTGAAGTCCGCACGATCTGGCCAACTCTTGAGCGAGCCTTCCATTTTCTTAGCATCGACTGACACCCACATTGGAAAGCCAGTTTGTTCTGCCAGCGACAAGGCCTCAGCAATACGAACTTGTTTTTTAGCTTTTTCACGAATCGCAACCACATCGCCCACTTTGACTTGGTACGAAGCGATGTTAACGACGTTGCCATTAACCGTGATCGCCTTATGCGAAACTAATTGACGGCCTTCAGCGCGAGTAGAAGCAAAACCTAGGCGATAAACTACGTTATCGAGACGAGCTTCTAGCAACTGCAGCAATGTTTCGCCAGTATTACCTTTACGGCGATCAGCTTCTGCAAAATAGCGACGGAACTGACGCTCGAGTACACCGTAGATACGTTTAACTTTTTGTTTTTCACGCAGCTGGTTTCCGAAGTCGGAAGTACGAGCGCCTGAAGTGCGGCCATGTTGGCCAGGCTTTGAATCAAGTTTGCATTTCGACTCAAGTGAGCGACGTGCACTCTTGAGGAATAAGTCGGTACCTTCACGACGTGATAATTTTGCTTTAGGTCCAATATAACGTGCCACGATTTCTCCTTGATATGACGCCCCACACAGCAAAGCTGTTAGGCGCTAGTCTGGCCTGCCTACTGCCAGACGGTGGTCTTCAGAACAAAACCCGCCACAACGGCGGGTCACCTGCAGATACTGCAAAAACTTGCTTAGATACGACGACGCTTAGGAGGACGGCAGCCGTTATGCGGCACGGGTGTTACGTCCTGAATTTGCGTGATCTTGATGCCAAGGCTATTGAGTGCACGAACCGCTGATTCGCGACCTGGGCCTGGACCCTTAATGCGAACTTCTAGATTTTTTACGCCGCACTCAATCGCTACCTTGCCAGCTGCTTCGGCTGCAACCTGCGCTGCAAAAGGTGTTGATTTACGTGAGCCCTTGAAGCCAGCACCACCCGAAGTCGCCCATGACAGAGCATTGCCCTGACGATCGGTGATCGTGATGATGGTGTTATTGAATGACGCATGGATATGCGCGATTCCTTCTGCAACGTTCTTTTTGACCTTCTTGCGAACGCGAGCTGAAGCGGCGTTGTTGGGTGCTTTTGCCATAATAATTTCCTAGAATCCGGTAAGGGATTATTTTTTCAGTGATTGCGCTGCTTTACGCGGGCCCTTGCGGGTACGTGCATTGGTACGTGTACGCTGACCGCGACATGGCAAGCCACGACGATGGCGCAAGCCACGATAGCAACCCAAGTCCATCAGTCGCTTGATGTTCATCGATAGCTCACGACGAAGGTCACCTTCGACGATGAATTTACCTATCTCATCGCGCAGTTTTTCCAACTCGCTGTCATCAAGGTCTTTGACTTTCTTAGTCACTGGTACGCCGGTCGCAGCACAAATCTTGTGTGCGCGTGGACGGCCAATGCCATAGATGGCTGTCAGACCAATTACTGTGTGTTGATGGTTGGGGACGTTGACCCCTGCAATACGTGCCATGCGTTATTCCTCAATAAATAACGTTAAATTAACCTTGGCGCTGCTTATGACGCGGCTCGATACAAATGACTCGAACAACGCCTTTGCGCTTAATGATCTTACAGTTGCGGCAGATTCGCTTTACTGATGCGAGCACTTTCATGATGGCCCTCTTTCTTTCAGTCTTCTAATTACTAGCTAATTACTTGGTGCGGAAAACAATCCGCGCCCTGCTTAAATCATACGGCGTCAGTTCTACTGTCACCTTGTCGCCAGGAAGAATGCGGATATAGTTCATTCGCATCTTTCCTGAAATATGTCCGAGTACTACATGCCCGTTTTCCAGTTTGACCCTAAAGGTTGCATTTGGGAGATTTTCAAGAATCTCACCTTGCATCTGAATTACGTCATCCTTGGACATATAAAGTACTTAGTCTCTAATATCAACGCGACGCTATGCCGCCTTTGAAATTCGCCTTGCGCAGCAGGGATTCGTATTGCTGCGACATTACATAATTTTGTACCTGAGCCATAAAGTCCATCGTCACCACCACGATGATCAGCAACGAAGTGCCACCAAAATAAAACGGCACATTCCAACGCGCGATCAAAAACTCTGGCAATAAACAAATCAGCGTTATGTACACCGCACCCGCCAAAGTCAGACGAGTCAAGATGCGATCGATATAACGCGCGGTCTGCTCACCTGGACGGATACCCGGAACAAAAGCACCGCTCTTCTTCAGGTTATCTGCGGTCTCTTTGCTGTTAAACACCAATGCTGTGTAAAAGAAGCAAAAGAAAATAATTGCAGCTGCATACAACAACGCATGAACCGGCTCACCGGGAGCCAATGATGCTGACAAATCTTTCAAAAATCTCACAACAACGCTGTCGGCCTCACCTGAGGTAAACCAACTGGTAATCGTGGCAGGAAACAAAATAATCGACGAAGCAAAAATCGGCGGAATCACACCTGCCATGTTTAGCTTCAACGGTAGATGGCTGCTTTGGCCACCATACACCTTGTTACCTACCTGACGCTTTGCATAATTCACAAGTATCTTGCGCTGACCACGCTCGATGAAAACCACCAAGTAAGTCACCAGCGCTACAACGAGACAGATGAAAATCGCGCTCAACGCGTTCATCGATCCTGTACGAACTAATTCAAACAAACCACCCAATGCATTTGGCAGACCTGCTGCAATGCCCGCAAAAATGATGATTGAGATTCCGTTACCAAGTCCGCGCTCAGTAATTTGCTCACCCAACCACATCAAAAACATAGTGCCCGTTACCAGCGTTACCGCGGTGGTAAAACGGAACGCCAAGCCCGGATCAATCACTAACCTAGCCTGCGACTCAAGCGCGATAGCAATACCAACTGCTTGAAAAGTAGCTAGTACTAGTGTCCCGTAGCGCGTGTACTGCGTAATCTTGCGGCGACCTGATTCGCCTTCTTTTTTTAATGCTTCCAGCTGCGGTGACACCACCGACAGTAACTGCATGATGATCGACGCTGAGATGTAAGGCATGATGCCCAACGCGAAAATCGTAAACCGTGATAACGCACCACCTGAAAACATGTTGAACATGCCAAGGATGCCGCCGCGATTTTGGTTAAATAACGCAGCCAACTGGACTGGGTCGATTCCCGGTACGGGAATATGCGCACCTATCCTAAATACGATCAATGAACCTAGCAGAAACCATAAGCGCGACCACGGAAAACCGCTTGCCGCGCTTTTAGCTAATTTTGAAGTGGTCGCCACTGATTCCTTGCCTGTTCCGCTATTACTCTACTGATCCACCAGCAGCTTCAATAGCTGCTTTCGCACCGGCAGTTGCGATCAAACCCTTGATAACAATTTTTTTAGTCAGCTCGCCTGATTTGATCACTCGCACTACGCGCGCCAATTCAGAAACGATGCCAGCCTTTTTCAATGCCAACACATCAATCTCGTTCACCGGCATTTTTTCCAATTCGGACAAACGTACTTCCGCTTTGAATGGTTTCATTTGCGATTTAAAGCCACGCTTAGGCAAGCGACGTTGCAGCGGCATCTGACCGCCCTCGAAGCCTACTTTATGAAAACCACCTGCACGTGATTTTTGACCTTTATGGCCACGGCCAGCGGTCTTACCTAAGCCTGAGCCAATGCCACGACCCACGCGGCGTTTTGCATGTTTGGCGCCATCTGCAGGCTGAATTGTGTTGAGTTCCATGATTTCTCCGATCGCAAGCTCTGCTTACGACACTACTTTCACGAGATACGATACTTTGTTGATCATGCCGCGGACTGCTGGAGTGTCTTCCAACTCAGAGACTGAATTGATTTTGCGCAATCCCAGACCCCGCACCGTCGCACGATGAGTTTCTCTAGTTCCAATCAAGCCTTTAATGAGCTTTACTTTGACTGTGTTTGCCATGTCGTTCGCCTCAACCAAGGATTTCTTCGACCGTCTTGCCACG
>CANGFL010000111.1 GCA_947453015.1 Oxalobacteraceae bacterium
ACCGTGCTGATGCAGCAACAGATTAGTCTTTGCCGTCACGCACACGGCTTTCTCTGCGCTGAAGGTATGCATCCCGATAAAACTGGTAGGGATCGAGGGCCGCACCTTCCATAATATTTGTGGTATCCAGAATTGAAGCACGATCATCCACAATCCGAAGAGCGCGACCCGTATTTTTGGCACGTACGGGTACGTCGCTCGACGCTGTCCAAGGATCGGCATACCAATCGACCGGCCTAGCTAAGGCATCACGCACGGTGCTGGGGCCTAACAAGGGCAAAACGAAATAAGGTCCGGACTTGGCTCCCCATACCCCAAGCGTTTGACCGAAATCTTCTTCATGTTTAGGTAATCCCATAGGAGTAGCCACGTCGATCAAGCCAGCAATACCAATGGTTGAGTTAAATATCACTCGCACCAAATCAGTGGTGCCGTCTTTCGGCTTACCCTGCAAGTAATTATTCGCAGCGGTCCATACATCGCCTATGTTGGCAAAGAAATTTCCAATCGCTTCGCGAACCACATTGGGAACCACTTTAACGTAGCCCGTGGCGACCGGTTTGAGCACGTTGTCGTCAACCGACTTGTTAAACGTGAACATCGACCGATTATAGTTCTCATAAGGATCACGTGGATCGCTGCCCGCACCCGGTACGGTGGTCGCGCAGGCGGTGAGTAAAAACGCCGCCATCACGATGGCGCTCCATCGTATGAATCGTTGTGGGCCCGTCATTTTTTCTCCCCGCCGCTTCCTTCGGCTGCCTTGCTAAATAAAAACTGGCTAATCAAATTCTCAAGAACGATCGCCGACTGTGTGCTCTTAATACGTTCGCCCTCAGCAAAATTCTTTGCATCGCCGCCGGGCTCTAATCCTATGTACTGCTCTCCCAGCAAACCCGATGTCAAGATTTTAGCCGAGCTATCGCGCGGGAACTGAAATTCCGACTGTATACGCATCGTGACCTGGGCCTGAAATGTCTTGTCGTCGAATGCAATGCGCTCTACGCGACCAACCACCACGCCAGCACTTTTCACCGGTGCGCGCGGCTTTAAGCCGCCGATATTGTCAAAGCGTGCGGCCAGCGCATAGCTAGGGCCAAAGCTCATTGAGCTCATATTGCCAGCCTTGAGGGCCAGGAACATGATGGCTATCGCGCCTAACAGCACGAATAGTCCAACCCACACATCCAGAGATTTTCGTTGCATGTCTTCCTCAGCTAAACATGAGTGCGGTGAGCAAAAAGTCCAGCCACAACACCATCAATGAACCAATCACGACGGTGCGTGTAGTGGCTCGAGCTACACCTTCAGGTGTCGGCGCTGCGCAAAAACCTTCATAGAGCGCAATAAACGTCACCGCCACGCCGAACACAAAACTTTTAATGACGCCATTCAACACATCGGCCCAGACATCGACACCGGCTTGCATCTGCGACCAGAATGCACCTTCATCAACGCCGATCAACTGAACACCAACAATATAACCGCCCAACACACCGACCGCGCTGAAAATAGCAGCCAGCACAGGCATAGAAATCACCCCAGCCCAAAACCGTGGGGCCAGCACCCGTTTCATCGGATCAACCGCCATCATTTCCATTGCAGCTAATTGCTCGCCCGCCTTCATCAATCCGATTTCTGCGGTTAACGATGTGCCCGCGCGTCCTGCAAACAGCAATGCTGTAACTACCGGCCCGAGCTCGCGTATCAGCGACAACGCCACCAACAAACCCAGCGCTTGCTCTGAACCATATTTATTCAGTGTGTAATAGCCCTGCAGACCCAACACGAAGCCAACAAATAAACCTGATACTGCAATGATGACTAGCGAATAATTACCAATGAAATGAACTTGATCTGTCACCAATCGCGGCCGGCGAAATACGCTCGGAGATGCGAGTATCAAGGCCAGAAAAGTGCGCGAAGCGGCTCCCAGCCCTTCTAGTCTCGTTCGAACCGTTGCACCCAACTGCGCCAGCAAATCAAGAATTAAATTCATTAGCGCGCTTTCATACCCAGCTGCTCAGCGATAGTTTTTCCAGGATAGTGAAAAGGCACTGGACCATCCGGCTCGGCATTCACGAACTGCTTTACATAAGGATCGTCGGATTCGCGCATCTGTGTTGGCGTACCGTGCGCGACAATTTTTCCCTGCGAAAGAAAATACACATAATCTGCAATGCTGAACGATTCATGTACATCATGTGACACCACAATCGATGTTGAACCCAGCGCATCATTCAATTTGCGAATCAGATTCGCGGTCACGCCCATAGAAATCGGATCCAAACCTGCAAAGGGCTCGTCGTACATTATTAACTGAGGGTCCAGCGCAATCGCACGTGCCAAGGCAACACGACGCGCCATTCCACCGGAAATTTCAGCTGGCTTCAATGCGGCCGCGTTCGATAACCCAACTGCCTGTAACTTCATTAAGACTAAATCGTGAATCATGCTCTCGGGCAAACGCGTATTTTCTCTAAGAGGAAACGCGACGTTGTCGAAAACGGTCAGATCAGTGAAGAGCGCGCCATGCTGAAACAACATGCCCATACGTCGGCGCATTGCATATAAATCAGAGACGTTCAAACCACTAACCTCTTGACCATCAACGGCCAAACTCCCCGATTGCGCGCGTATCTGACCACCGATTAATCTCAGCACCGTCGTCTTGCCCGATCCTGAACCTCCCATCACAGCGATCACGCCGCCTTTGGGAAACTGCATATTCAACCCAGAGAGGATAGGCCTCTCGTTATAGCCGAAGTGCAAGTCACGAATGTCTACAAGATTGGGCACAAGGAGTGAGATTCGTTATCGATTAAAAGAGTAATTGTAATTCACAGGACCTGCTGTTCAGAGTATCACCACGCAAGGATCACTATAAATCGTCGGTAAAAATAAAAACGCCCGCCAATCATGCGGGCATTTTCATTGCATCAATACTGCACCCGTTTAGCGTGGCAGCACCGAAGAACCCATCAAGAATTCATCGACTGCACGCGCACATTGCCGACCTTCGCGTATGGCCCATACTACCAGTGACTGGCCGCGACGCATGTCGCCTGCAGCAAACACTTTCGGTACCGATGTCTGGTAACAGCCATCACCATCCGTCGTCGCCTTGGCATTGCCACGCGCGTCTTTATCTACGCCAAACGCTTCCAACACAGAATTCACCGGCGAGACAAAACCCATAGCCAACAACACCAGATCTGCTTTGAGTTCGAATTCAGAACCAGCAACTTCAACCATCTTTCCATCTTTCCACTCAACACGCGCCGCGATGAGTTTCTCAACCTTGCCGTTCTTACCCTCAAGACGTTTAGTGGCAACCGCCCAATCACGTTCGCAACCTTCTTCGTGCGAAGACGAAGTACGCAACTTGGTTGGCCAGTAAGGCCATACCAGTGGCTTGTTTTCAACTTCCGGCGGTTGCGGTAAAAGTTCAAATTGAGTCACTGAAGCAGCACCATGGCGATTCGATGTACCTACACAATCGGAACCGGTATCACCACCACCAATCACCACCACGTGTTTACCCGTGGCCATCAATTGATCTTTGAGCTTATCACCTGCATTGACGCGATTTTGTTGCGGCAAAAATTCCATCGCATAATGCACGCCACTTAATTCGCGGCCAGGTACGGGCAAGTCACGCGGCCACTCAGCACCACCGGCTACGATGACAGCATCAAAGTCTTTATTGAGCTGCTCAGGCGAAATGGTTTCTTTCGATAAGCTCAGAATCTCTTTCGGAAAATCTTTACCGACAAATACACTCGTCCGAAACTTCACACCCTCCGCCTGCATTTGCTGCACACGACGATCAATGTGTGATTTCTCCATTTTGAAATCGGGAATGCCATAGCGCAGCAAGCCACCGACACGATCGTTTTTCTCAAACACAGTCACATCATGTCCAACGCGCGCTAATTGTTGAGCAGCCGCCATACCCGCTGGACCCGAACCAATGATCGCTATTTTTTTCCCCGTTTTAGTGCTGGGTGGTTGCGGCACGACCCAACCATTTTCCCAACCTTTGTCGATAATAAAATGCTCAATCGATTTGATGCCTACCGGATCATCATTGATACCCAACGTACAGGCAGACTCGCATGGAGCGGGACAAATACGGCCAGTGAACTCTGGAAAATTATTCGTCGAGTGTAAATTTTCTAAGGCTTCAAGATAGCGACCGTTGAAAACTAAATCATTCCAGTCCGGGATGATGTTATTAACGGGGCATCCACTGTTACAAAACGGAATACCGCAATCCATGCAGCGCGCACCCTGAACTTTGGCATCACCGTCCGACAGATGCATCATAAATTCTTTGTAATGCTTAGTGCGTGCCTGCGGTGCTTCGCTCGCCTCTTGAAGGCGCTGATATTCCATGAAGCCGGTAACTTTACCCATGTTTGTTCTCTTTTCTTTTCTACGAATGTGATTGAGTTTGATCGTTTTCTAACGCCATTCTCAGGTCGTCACTTTTTCCTTAGCTTTGCCAGTCTTCGCCGCAAACATCTCACCCAAAGCACGCTTGTACTCAGTGGGGAAAACTTTAACGAATTTAGCGCGAGCATTGTTCCAATCATCCAGCAAGGTGCGCGCGCGCGTGCTGCCTGTATGTTTGAAATGACGCTCAATTAATCCCTTGAGAATGACTTCATCTGTTTGTCTCTCGCCATTACGGCTTAAGCTGTGCCAGCTCGAAGGATTAACGGTTGACTCTTGTTCAGCCGCAGAGAGCACTGGATCAAGCGCTACCATCGCCAGATTACATTTCTGCGCGAAGCTACCGTCTTCATCAAACACATAAGCCAAACCGCCGGACATACCTGCCGCAAAGTTACGGCCCGTTTCTCCTAACACGACCACCGTGCCACCTGTCATGTACTCACAACCGTGATCGCCAGTGCCCTCAACGACCGTAACAGCACCTGAGTTACGTACCGCAAAACGTTCACCAGCAACACCATTAAAGAACGCTTCGCCAGCGATCGCGCCGTACAACACCGTGTTACCGATGATGATGTTGTCGACTGCTCTGCCACGGAACTCTGTATTCGGGCGCACGATAATTCGTCCACCCGAGAGTCCTTTACCAACATAGTCATTACCCTCGCCGACTAAATCCAATGTCACACCATGCGCGAGAAACGCACCGCATGACTGACCTGCCGTACCTTGCAGTTGAATATGGATCGTATCGTCAGGCAGACCTTCATGACCATACTTCTTGGCGACCACACCAGAAAGCATCGCACCAACCGTGCGATTTAAATTCTTGACTGGCGAAATGAAGGACACTTTTTCACCGCGTTCAATCGCTGGCTTAGCCTGATCTATCAGTTTGTGATCCAGTGCCTTGCTCAATCCGTGATCTTGCGTCAACACGTGATGACGTGGCTGATCTGCGGAGACATTCGGTAAATAGAAAATCTTGCTGAAGTCTAGACCCTTGGCCTTCCAGTGGCTCACTGCACGCGACTTATCGAGAAGATCAGCGCGACCTATCAAATCTTCAAACTTGCGAATACCCAGCTGAGCCAT
>CANGFL010000112.1 GCA_947453015.1 Oxalobacteraceae bacterium
AGCATTATGACTTTACGATTATGGATTTAGGTCGACAGATCAATCCTGTCAACGTTCGAGCATTGGATGCTTCCGACAGAGTGTATCCCGTGTTCCAGCAGTCGCTACCGTACTTAAGAAATGGACGGCGCTTATTTGATATTTTTTCTGCGCTGGGTTATCGGCGTGAAAAACTACACGTCGTTCTTAATCGGTATGACAGTTCATTTTCACTCGATGCTACTGAGTTTGAACGTGTTCTTGGACAGCCGGTTGTACATCGAATTCCGAATAGCCATGAAATCGTGAATGAATCCATTAATCAAGGCTTGCCTGTATTGCAGATGGCGCGCAGTAGCGTCATTTCTAAATGCCTGGTGGAGTGGGTAAATAGCTTAGTGGATGTGGGTACCCCCGCCACGACTAGCTTAATTCGCAGAATTTTTGTTCGGAATTTCGCAACGAATGAAATTTCTAAGTAATTTATAAAATCAAAAAAATAATTAACTATGAGCTTAAGAGAGCGCTTGATGGTTGAAGGTCCTGCGGAATCCATGTCTACGGCTGAGATGGATTTTTACTCTCCTGCTTATCAACAGTTAAAACAACATCTTCATCATATTTTATTAGAAAAGATCGATCTTGAAAGGCTGCAAACGTTAACTACGGATCAATTTAAGCGAGAAATTACTCATCTCGTCGATGTAATATCCGATGAAGAAAAACTGATGGTGAATCAGCTTGAGCGACGTCAGCTAGCTGTTGATATGCAATATGAAATGTTGGGTTTTGGACCAATTCAGCCTTTATTGAGCGATCCATCAGTCTCCGATATCTTGGTCAATACTTTTAACCAAATTTATGTAGAACGCCGTGGCCGCCTTGAATTAACACCGATTACGTTTAACGATAATGCTCATCTACTCAAGGTGATTGAGAAAATCGTCTCTCGCATTGGTCGACGGATTGATGAATCGAGTCCTATGGTTGATGCGCGCTTGCCAGATGGTTCGCGCGTCAACGCCATCATTCCACCATTAGCGATTGACGGGCCGATTCTGTCGATACGACGTTTCTCGGTCAAGCCTTTGTCGATGGCCGATCTGCTTGGATTTAAAAGTTTAACTCAACCCATAGCAACGTTGTTGGGAGCATTGGCTAAAGCCAAAGTCAATATCTTGATTTCGGGTGGAACGGGTAGTGGCAAAACCACTTTGCTGAATGTAATTTCCGGTTTCATTCCTGCTGACGAACGCATCGTGACCATTGAAGATGCCGCCGAATTGCAATTGCAACAGCCGCATGTCGTTCGATTGGAAACCCGGCCTTCTAATATTGAAGGTAAAGGAGAAATTCCCCAGCGTGCTCTATTAAAAAATTCTCTACGTATGCGACCAGACCGAATTATTTTAGGTGAGGTACGTGGTAGTGAAGCACTCGACATGCTGCAAGCAATGAATACTGGCCATGAAGGTTCCTTAGCTACTATCCATGCGAATTCGCCGCGTGACGCTTTATCTCGTTTAGAAAATATGGTGGGCATGGCGAACGCCAATCTGAGTGCGCGTGCCGTGCGACAGCAAATCGCTTCTGCCATTACTGTAGTTATACAAATTATGCGTTTGTCTGATGGCAGTCGAAAATTAGTCAGTCTTCAGGAAGTCACCGGTATGGAAGGGGAAATCATTTCTATGCAAGAGATTTTTGTGTTTAAGCGGTCAGGCGTTAATGCAGAAGGTCAGGTTACTGGAAAAATTGTAGCTACTGGCGTCTTTCCACAATTCGATCAACGACTTAAAGAATTTGGTGTGGCAGTACCGGAGTCAGTCTACGACCCAACGTATTCCGGCGAGTAAAAAAGAATTTTTAATCTTCACAGTGTGGAAGGAATTTACTCATGGACCTTCTTTATTACGGATGCATCTTGCTGCTATTTATTGCTATAGCGTTGGCCAGTGAAGCGCTTTGGGGATGGTGGTTTTCGAAGCTAAGTACCAAGGCCAAGCGTTTGAATAAGCGCTTACGGCAGGTCACTTCCAATAGTAACGATTCAGATCGCGATACCTCTGATTTACTCAAGAGTCGACGCTTAGCTCAATCGGACAGGGTAGATGCGTTGTTACAGCGATTACCCGGTATTTATCGCTTACATGCCTATCTGATGCAAGCTGGGCTGTCTTGGTCGGTCAGTCAATTTTTAGCGATGGGAATGATCATATCGTTCGTTAGCTTTTTATGTTTAGAGATGCTCCCACTACCTATTGGAATGGTGATGGCTGTATCGATCAGCGCGTCACTCTCACCCTGGGTATATGTCATTCACAAGCGTGCGCGGCGTTTACTTTTGCTGGAAGAGCAGCTACCTGAAATGGCCGATTTTATTAGTCGTAGCTTGCGGGCTGGTCATGCGTTTTCAGTCAGTCTGCAAATGTTAGTAGAAGAAATGCCGCAACCGATTGCTAGTGAATTCAGGATAGTCTCCGATGAAATCAGTTTTGGTTTACCGTTGTCTGAGGCACTGCAACGTCTTTGCATGCGCGTCCCTCTTCCTGATCTTCATTACATGGTGGTAGCCATACTGATACAGCGTGAAACGGGAGGTAATTTAGCTGAGTTGATGACCAAGGTCAGTCAGCTTGTGCGGCAACGTCTGAAATTGCAAGGAGATGTGCGAGTGCTATCGGCTGAAGGGCGAATGTCTGCCTGGATTCTTTGTCTGCTATCCCCAATAGTCGCTGGTGTTTTTTGCTTAACTAATCCGGATTATTTGCAACAATTTATTGATGACCCTGCGGGCGTGACTTTACTTTGGTCCGTGGGCGCTATGCTGGTATTAGGTATTTGGGTAATGCGTTTCATTGTTCGGATTCGGGTGTGATGATGGATACGCACATTCTCTTTTTTTTACTGACCGTCTTTATTGCCGTAGCAGCGATTGCGGGCGGGATTGTCTGGTGGCTGTTTACCGATCGCATACGTCGTCGGGTGGCGGATGTGCAAGGACCGGCCAAATCGTCAGGATTCGACAATGAAAATCAATGGATGGAGCATGTCGTCAGAATCAGTCGTCCATTGGCGAAGCTATCGTTCCCTTCTGAGAATTGGATCAATTCACCCATACGGCATCGTTTAACTCATGCTGGTTGGCGTGGACGTGCTGCGCCTACTCTTTTCTTTGGTTCAAAAACATTGCTGGCGATAGTGTTTCCGCTACTTTTATTTATCTTCGGCGGCGAGGAGTTATTTTCTGAAAATGTGCAAACTGTATTGGCACAGATGATGATTTTTGCCGGCATTGGATATCTTATTCCCAATGGCGTTCTTCACTACAACGTGCGTCAACGCAAACGTATCATCGTTGAGAATTTTCCTGATGCGCTAGATTTAATGACAATTTGTGTTGAAGCGGGTTTAGGTTTGGATGCTTCTTTAAAAAAAGTAGCTGATGAAATTCACTTAAAAAGTAAAATTCTCGCTCAGGAATTGCAATGGGTCATAATGGAATTGCGAGCTGGATTTTCGAAAGAACAGGCGTTGCGTAATTTTGCGATTCGAACGGGTGTCGCTGAAATCGAATTATTTGTAGCGATGTTGATTCAGTCCGATAGATTTGGAACGGCCATGAGCGAATCTCTCAAAATTCACTCTGAAAATCTGCGCGTCAAACGTCGGCAGAGAGCTGAAGAAGCGGCTGAGAAAATTTCATTGAAATTATTATTTCCATTAATTTTTCTTATCTTCCCAACCTTGATGCTCATACTGGCTGGTCCGGCTATGCTGCAGATTTATCGTCTGTTATTGCCTGCGATGGCGGGTTGATCAATGCAACACGTTAATTGGTGATAGGTGTAGTTAAATCGACCCATACGATGTCGTTATCAACGGAAAAAAGCTTGCATGGTACGGTGCTTTTTTTCTGACAGCTGGCCAAAGCTCGATCAGAAGGATCATCACCTTCGGAGGCCCAGCTCCAGCTTCCAGAAGCCGACAATGCGAAGGCGCGCGGAGATGATTTATTCAGGTAGTCACGATAGCCTGTGCGTCCGGCGTTCGATAAGTAGGGTACAGCAGCGATATTGTCTAACGGAGAAAAATTAGTCGCTGCGGGTCTGGCCATTTCAGCGACTTCAACAACGGGTGAGGTTGGCATACCTAACCTTTGCAAAAAGAGTTCCGTTTCTGGTAACCAGATAGAGACTCCATCGCGACTACCGGCCATGCCATGCGCATCATTTTTAAATTTACCGAACGCAGACAATTGAGGAGTGGCACCCGCAGCTTGGTATGCATTCAGTAATTGTGTAGCTAATGCGTGATCAAAATAGCTGTCATTCTCGCCATAAAACCACAGGCTGGGTAGAGAGGTTTTGGTTGCATAACTCGCGAAGGCCTTCACCAATGAATTTTTCCAATCGCAGCCGCGACCATCTACGCGAAGTCCACCCGCAAAATTAAGTAAGGCGCGCACACCTGGAAATTGGCGCACCCCAAAGGCCATCGCAGCTAGCCCACCATACGATTGGCCGCCAATAATAATGCGTTCGCTATCAACCCAGTTTTGCTTGATTAGCGCGACGAGTGCCGCTTCAATATCATCAGCTTGCAGATGACCATTGTCAGCCATATTACAACCATGATCGGTATAGGTGCCGGTTGATCGCGCGAATCCGCGGCGCATGGGTATGGCAACGGCATAGCCACGTTTGACAAATTCGCGACTGATAGCCAGAAAGCGATCGCGTTTTTGTTTATGGGGATCGCCAATCTCTTTGCCGTGATTCATCAGCAAAAGAGGGAAGGGTCCATTCCCCGGCGGTTTGAAGATAGTAGTCTCGAATTGAAATTCGTCGCCATGTTCAGTCACCGAGAGCATGATGACTTGTTCGTTGATAGTCGAATCCAACGCTTCTGCATAAGCTACCTCAGTGCTTACTAAGATATACAGAAGGCTTAGCCCTGTGATTCGTGCAAGGTAGACGAACTGTTTGAAGAAGTGGAAGGTCATGACATCTTAGCGTAGGGCAATAATGCCCATTCTAAAGATGACCTTCTCTTACTTCAATTCAATAAAAGCTAATTTACGCTATCAAATCGGCGATTTGATTTTTTGTCATGATGATTTTTCGACTACGAATTTGCTTCCAAACTAGTAGCGCGCAGACGCGATGCGAGTAATTTCCCTTTGCGTGCACGTTTGCCAAAATGATGCGCAAGATCTTTTCCGGTCAAGACTACTTCTTGCGGTTTGCCGCTGCGCTGTGCCGTGCCTAAAATGCGCACGCCTTTTTGACTGATAGGCTGTGCGGCGATTAATTTTTCTTTAGGGTCGAGATCCATCAAGGTTACGCCGCGACCACCACCCGATTGCGTTTTAATTTCATCTAAGCCAAACACCAGCATCCGACCTTGCTCAGAAAGACAAGCTAACGCGCTAGCACCCTTGACGATCACACTGGGTCGAACAGGTTCATCACCTTCATCCATCGCCATAAATGCTTTGCCGGCTTTTTGGCGGCTGATCATGTCACCGACTTTGGCGGCAAATCCAAAGCCGCCGGTCGACGCCA
>CANGFL010000113.1 GCA_947453015.1 Oxalobacteraceae bacterium
CCCGGCCGTAATAACAGCCTGACGTGCGGCGACGACGGCCAGCTGTGAACAACGGTCCAGCCGCCTTAGCTTATTCAAATCAAAATGAGCAAGTGGATTGAAATCGCGCACTTCACAACCCATACGCCCCGCTACCGCATCCGTATCAAAGGCGGTTATGAACGCAGCACCGTTTCGACCTTCCCGGACTGAGCGCGAAAAAGTTGACAGGTCGGCTCCTAGCGCCGACAACACACCGATCCCGGTTACAAATACACGTTCGTTCACGATATATTCTCCTTGGGTTGGTGTTCGCTGATTTCTTGCTGCCGCTGCAGGGCCTGCTCGATCGCCAGCTTCAGTTCTGCAGGAAGGGAAATCAGCAGCTTGCCATCCGCATTCGTGACAACGGATACCGATTCCCCGGTTGCCAGTAGCCGTTGCGAAGTCTGGTGGCGTACTTCAAATGAAAAATTCATGCGCGCCACGCGCTGGTAATGCAGCACTGCGCTGATTTCTATTTCATCGCCGTATCGTGCCGACTGCAAGTATCGACAGCCGACTTCAACAATCGGAAAACGATAACCACGGCGTTCAATGGCAGCGACATCAATCCCAATTCCTGACATCAGAGCATCACGAGATTCATTGAACCAGATTAGGTAATTGGGGTGGTATACGACCCCCATCTGGTCCGTTTCGCCATAGCGCACCCGCAATCGGTGCCGCCCCAGAATGGTAGGGTGCTCGTTCACGTCAAACTTACCCTAGCATCATGCAAACTCTGCTCTCCTTTGGGGAGCATCACAGTCAGTCGCCTTGACAGAGCAGCTACGGAGTCCGCCTCTGTTGAAACATCGACGTCGCCACTGGCAAACCACGATAAAGGCCTGCCCTCATCAGTGGCCTTAAGCACAGCAAGCTGTAGCCGGCATCGCGGCGCGGTACCAATACCAAGCGCCGTTCGGGAGGGTGTCTCCCAGCAGCCGACTATGCCCATCTCTGCATGCCCTGCCACGAGCTGAGCAGCACCCTGCTGCAGCGCCTTCAGACCCACATCTATGCCGCCGGTCAGTGTGTAGGTAATGCCCTGGATGACATGGCGTACGCTGACACTTGCCAACGGCATGGAAGGCAAGGCATGCGCAAATGCCAGTGGCGTGGCTTGATTTTTTAGAAGGCTGTTTTCAAATGCTTCATAGCTATCCATCGCACCAAGGCGGCAGCCCAGCACGACAGCACAAGAAGCTAACTCAGCCTCATTAATTAGCCCGCATACCAACAAACGCTGCGCACCGATCAACAGCAGACGCGCATCGGTATTGATACGGTAGCCTTGACTCCAGTCCACTTCCTGCTGATAGGCGTATGCCAGTTCATCGAGCGACAGATCCACCAGCAAAGTTCCCAGCAAACCAATACGCATCATTGCGGCACCTGCCTTAGCACAACAGCCGTGTTGGTACCGCCAAATCCGCTGTTAATCGACAGGGCAGTACGAAAATCTCCGCGGCGGGCTTGGTCGCGCACAAAATCGAAGTCAGTAAATTCTTTGTCTGGGGCGTTAAAGCCCAGTATCGGAGGAACCAGACCGGATTGCAGGTTGAGGATGGTATTGACAAGTTCAATAGCGCCGGCCGCGCCACACATGTGCCCAGTAATTGGTTTGGTTGAAGTAAGCGGACAATTCGAAACAGCGGAGCCCAACACGCGTTTGATGGCGAGACATTCCATACGATCGTTCAGACGCGTTCCCGTGCCATGGGCATTAATGAAGCCGGGCGGCGTAGTCAGCTGCGCTGCATTACAGGCACGCCGCATTGCGGTCGATGCGCCTGCACCTATGGGGTCAGGGGCGGTCAGATGCACGCCATCCGCACCAAACCCATAGCCTGCCACTTCCGCCAGTGGTCTGGCAGCACGCTGTGCTGCATGGGCTTCGGTCTCAAGCAGGATCGCGGCGGCTCCCTCACCTAGCACCAGACCCGATCGATTCCGGTCGAAGGGCCGGCAATGGTCTTTTGCGAGCGAGCGCAAACTTGCAAAGCCGGCATGCAGAAAAGAGGTCAGTGCATCTGCACCGCAAACCAGTGCCATTCCACCTTGACCACGTAGCAGCTTATTTTGCAAACAATTGAAGGCAAGCCCGAACGCAACGGAGGAAGCCGTGCAAGCGGTACTGACCACAGTCAGATCAACCTTGCCGGCATGCTGCCCGATCAGGTTTTGCGCCATGCGCCACAGCCCGCCAGAATAGGACTTGCCGCTTCGATATTCATGCTGCCATAGATCGAGATGACCATGCGCACTACCGAGGAAGACGGGTAATTCCGGCGCTTCTTCCAAGCCTGCCATCGCCAAAGCTTCTGATATTGCAACGGAGAGAAAAGCGTCTGCCCGGGGCAGTGCATCATGCCGCACACTTCGCACCATGCCGGCGACTGCCGTGGCTGGCAGAGTCGGATAGTCAGGACCAAACTCGGCGATACCGCTCAAGCCTCGCTGCAAGGCAGCATCAAGCGCAGCCACGCCCTCGCCAACGCAAGTGACAGCACCGATACCGGTCACGAAGATGCGCATAGCGTTTTCTCCAGACTGCGACAACTGGCATCGAATTCCCTGACTGTTCCGCTGCTGAGGCAAGGCAACGCAGGCTGATTGCGCTGGGCAAGTCCTTTCAGAATGCGACCAGGTCCGACTTCGAGCAATATGTTGGCACCAAGGGTATACAGGGTTTGGATGGTGCCGGACCAATTCACGGCACTGACCATGTGCGTCGACCATTGAGCCCGAATCAAAGCGGCTGTCATCACAGCTTCGGCGCTGGCATTGGCAATCAGCGGCCAGGCGGGATCAAACAAAGTGACAGCATCCAGACTACGCGAAAACGCCTCAGCTGCTTTTCCCATCAAGGGTGTGTGATAAGGCCCTGCCACATCCAAAATGATGCTGCGTCCGCCTGACTCTGCAATGCTTGAAGCCACACGCTGCAATGAACAACGTAGACCGGACAGCACCACTTGCGTTGGCGCGTTATGGTTCGCCAACCAGATTTCGTTTTTAAATCCATCCAGAATAATGGCAAGCTCAGCATGATCGATGCCGGACACCGCCATCATGCAGCCATCGAGTGTGACATTAACTTCATGCATCAAACGACCCCGCTCGATCACCAAAGCCAGCGCCGCATCGAAGGACAACGCCTTGGCAAAACAGGCAGCAGAAAACTCCCCCAAACTATGGCCGGCTACAAAATCAGGACATAAACCGCGTGCTTCAAAGAGTTCGGCAATGGCGTAACTCAACGCAAAAATAGCGGGCTGAGCGTAACGTGTTTCTGCCAGAAGGCGTGGCGGCCCCTTCCGCATCAGGCTGCCCAAATCATTCCCGAGGCTACTGCCGGCCTGCTCCAGCCTCAGTCTGACTGAGGGAAAAGCAGCCCGAAAATCTTCCCCCATGCCGGTGATCTGGGCGCCTTGGCCAGGGAATAAAAAAGCTGGCCTCACCGCTGCACTGCCTCACAAACAAACGACGCATTGACGCCATTTACCCAAAAGGCGTTGCAAAGAATAGACTCAACCGCCACCCCAGTTCTCTTGGAAAGCACGACATCGATATCGCAAGCTGGATCGATTTGTTCGCAGCCTTTTGTTGCAGGTATTACCCCAGTATGCAACGAGCTAAACGCCGCCAACGCATTGAATAAAGCAGCTACGCCCTTCTGCTCGCCAATTGCGCCACGGATGTTGGTGGTCGCTGGCGTCATCCCACGACCGAATAGGCCCAGAATTGCCTCGGCTTCAGACTGGTCGGCATCTGCAGTGCAATAGCTGCCAGAGTAAATCAGGTCAACACGACTGCGGCCAGCCATTTGCAAAGCGCTCTCCATGGCATCCTGAATTGCAGGCGCTCCCCTGCCTTTGCTACCGGTGCCGAATGCATCCGCACGCATTGCCCATCCGGTTAGGCGCATCAGCGGAATGGCGCCACGCGCCTCTGCGTGCTCCCGTGTTTCTAGGATCAGTGCTGCCGCACCTTCGCCGATAATGGTGCCGTTATGACGCACATCGAAAGGTCGAATCGCCTCGTCGCCACCATCATTGGGCGTCACAAATCCCAGAGCCTTAAGTGCCCGATGTCCCATTGACGTCGACTCATCCGATGCGACGACCACCGCAACTGAGGTGTGCCCGAAACAAATCAAATCGGCCGCCATAGCGATTGCATGACCGCCCGCTGCCCAACCCATAGGCAATGCCAAAAGAGGACCGCGAAATCCATATTCGATGCTAATAAGGCTGGCCGGCGCATTGAATACACTTTCCTGAAAACTCAACGGCTCGACACCGCCCAGACCCGTCATCACAATAGCGTTGAGATTTTTTCCGACGACATCATTAGGCCCGTTGCCAGTACCGTAGACAACCGAGACTGCATCCTTGTCTACACCTTTGGCTTCAAGCTGTGCATGCGTAATGGCCTGTGCCGCCGCCGCCAGCGCATATTGGGAAATACGAGGTACGCGATGCCCTTTCGCTGTGCGCCGAAATCGATTGAGGTCGAAGTCAACAATTTCAGCTGACAAGGGTTTTCCATCTAAACGTTCGCTTCTCAACCATGTAGTCTGGCTGGCTTGCAATGCCTGCCACAGGTCGGATGGTGAATCGCCAAATCTACCTACTGCTCCCATACCGGAAATGACAATTTCCTGGCTTCTCATATTTCTCCCTGCACAGCAGCTTGTATGACCAGAGCGGACAATGCGACATCGGATAACTGCCACGCCTGCTTGTTGAGAAACAGGGATCGCCATGCTTGCCGTTTAAAAAAACGTTCAGCCAGATAGGGGGTCAGGATGCTTTGTATATTTCCTGCGATAGTCTTGAAATCGTCGTCGCAAATCAGGCGACGGGCCAGATTAAAAATGAGCAGTTGCACTGCAGCGCCCACCGCTTTCTGATGCACGATTTTTTCATCGAGTGCCTGAAAGCCGAGCTTGCGATATATCGAGCGCACAGAGGGATAACTCTGGGTGACTAAAAAAGAAGCATCCTTATCAAGGGAAAATTCGATGGCACAGCGCATCAAGCCTTTAATGACATCCTGTCCAAGGCGGTGCTCTTTTGAAATACTGAAACGTCCAATTTCAATCACCTTGCCATAACCACGGATAGACTGAAGATCGATCGGAGCAGAATGACCGCTCTCGAAAGAGAGTGCCTGTGATGGTCCGTCCGTCATGCAGGAGATTGTTCCCACCACCTTATTGTCTTGAAAAGCAAGAAAGAATGTTGTTCGCTTCAATCCATCGGCGTCTTCGGCCATTTTCAATTCAACCAACTGCTCGAGATTTAAATTTTTGGGTCCGTTTCCCGCTTTAATAGCAGGCATCGCTTCGCGTACAAAATGCTGGTAAAACTGCGCTAGCTGCGATGAGTCATTTGCTATTTGTTGAAAGCGATAGCGGCCGAGATGAAACGACACAGGTCTGCGCCACGCAGATCCC
>CANGFL010000114.1 GCA_947453015.1 Oxalobacteraceae bacterium
CCCACTTAGTCGCAGGCCGTCAGGATTTGGTGGCAGGTAAAGAACTCACCTACGGTCAATCGATCACCGATGGCTGTATCGACTGGGACAGCAGTATCACCGTATTAGAGGGTCTTGCTCAGGCGGTGCGTCAGCGCAGACTAGCTAAAAGAGATTGATTTCTAATCGTTGCTACAAAAAAAAGGCCATGCGATGCATGGCTTTTTTTTGACTGAAAATATTCAATCGCGGAAATTTTCAAATTCCAGTGGAAGATCCGTTACTTCTTTTTTCAGCAAAGCAATCGTCGCTTGCAAATCATCACGTTTGGTACCAGTTACGCGCAGTGCATCGCCCTGAATACTCGCCTGAACTTTGATCTTGCTATCTTTGATAATGCGTTGAATTTTCTTGGCTGATTCCGTCTCAATACCATTTTTGATCTTAATGATTTGTTTGACCTTATCGCCACCAATTTTTTCAATTTTTCCCAGATCAAGAAAACGGACATCCACATTCCGTTTTGCCATCTTGGTTGTCAGCACATCACGCACTTGGCCGAGTTGAAAGTCACTGTCGGCATACGCTGTTAGCTCATGTTCTTTTTGTTCAACGCGAGCATCGCTGCCTTTAAAATCAAAGCGCGTAGTAATTTCTTTGTTGGCTTGATCAACGGCGTTTTTAACTTCAACCTGATCTGCTTCGGATACAACGTCAAATGATGGCATGGGGTGATCCTCCTGAATGCTGCATATTTTAGCCGAAAATTTTTACGCCGCAGCCCAACGGTATAATCGGGCGGCTATGAGTACCGCTTCTCCACAAGTCCCAGCGATCGCTAATCAATGGCCTCTTCAGGCCTTAAATACCTTTGGTATTGCTGCCACCGCGCGTGCTTATCTGAGGGTGTCGTCGCCTGCAGATCTACAAGCCGTTCGCGCTAACCCGGCTTTATCGGCATTGCCGCGCTTAGTACTGGGTGGTGGGAGTAATCTTATTTTGAGCGGAGACTTTGATGGCTTGGTACTGCACCTAGTCAATCAAGGAAAAATGATAGTGAGTGAAGATGACACTCACGTTGTTGTACGCGCTCAAGCAGGTGAGAATTGGCATGAGTTTGTGCAATGGACACTCGCGCAGAATTTGCCTGGATTAGAAAATCTGTCATTAATACCTGGTAGTGTCGGTGCAGCGCCCATACAAAATATTGGAGCGTATGGAAGTGAGCTGAAAGATTTTTTTCATTCACTGACCTACTTTGATTTTTCTACTGGCGAGATCTGCGTACTTGATCGTGAAGCCTGCCGTTTTGCTTATCGAGATAGTATTTTTAAACAAGAGTTGCGTGATCGCGCGGTGATACTAGACGTTAGTTTTGCGCTGCCTAAGCAGTGGCAGCCTAATCTGAGCTATGCCGAATTAGAGCATGAGCTAACAACGACTGGAGTAGTAGCACCGACTGCCCGTGATATTTCGGAGGCTGTGATTGCGATTCGTCGCCGTAAACTGCCCGATCCATCAGTCATTGGTAACGCAGGAAGCTTTTTTAAAAATCCAGTCGTTTCAAAAGAAGTGCATGCTGTTCTGCTGGAAAAATATCCGCAGCTCGTCAGTTATGTTCAGCCCGACGGTAGCGTCAAGCTGGCGGCGGGTTGGATGATTGATCAGTGTGGCTGGAAGGGTAAATCCTTGGGTGCTGCAGGTGTTCATGAAAAGCAGGCGCTCGTCCTTATTAATCGAGGTGGCGCAAGTGGTGCTGATGTGTTGAAGTTGGCGCGAGCGATACAAGAGGATGTGCGGCAGCGCTTTGGTGTGACGCTAGAGATTGAACCGGTAATCGTCTAAAAAAAATCCCAGTCTAGCCGGGATTTTTTATTATGGTCAATTAAATATCTTTAATTAAGTATCTTTAATTAAGTATCTTTAATTAAGTATCTTTAATTAAGTATCTTTAATTAAGTATCTTTAATTAAGTATCTTTAATTAAGTATCTTCAATGCTGTACTTTTAACCAAAGTGACAAACATAATCGACCGGTTCGGCCACTTCGATTTCAAAACTTGAATTACCCGGCACGCTAAAACTCTGCCCGCCTTCATAGGTTTTCCAGTCAGCTTCGCCTTTAACGCGCGCTCTGCACTTACCTGCTGTGATTTCCATAATTTCAGGAACTCCAGTAGTAAATATTAGTGTCGATGGCAAAATCACGCCTACTGATTTTTTGCTTCCATCTGCGAGAATAATGGTGTGTGAAATGCACTTACCATCAAAGAAAATATTTGATTTTTTAACGATCGACGCATGATCGAATTGAGTGCTCATAATAATCCTCGTAATTTTTTAGTTTATTTTTCGCGTTATTTTCCACGCTTGATACGTGCATTCGCAGCGATACGCATACGTAAGGCATTCAATTTAATGAAGCCGCCAGCATCGGCTTGATCGTACGCACCACCATCTTCATCAAAGGTAGCGATAGTTTGATCAAACAGCGAATCCGTTTTCGAATCGCGCGACACGACGATCACATTGCCTTTGTATAGTTTGATACGAACCCAGCCATTCACATTTTTCTGCGTGTGATCGATCAGGGTTTGCAGTGCTAAACGCTCTGGTGACCACCAGTAGCCGTTATAAATCAGTGAAGCGTAACGTGGCATTAAATCATCTTTAAGATGGGCGACTTCGCGATCGAGGGTGATAGACTCAATCGCACGGTGGGCGCGCAGCATGATGGTGCCGCCAGGCGTTTCATAGCAGCCGCGCGATTTCATACCGACGTAGCGATTTTCTACTAGGTCAAGTCGACCAATACCGTGCTTGCCGCCGAGTCGATTTAGTTCGGTGAGTACGGCAGCAGGTGAAAGTTGTTTGCCATTTAAGCCAACGATATCGCCGTGCTCAAATTCGACATCTAGATACTCCGCTGCGTCTGGTGCGGCTTCAGGGCTAACGGTCCAACGCCACATGGCTTCTTCAGCCTCAGCACCCGGATTTTCAAGATGACGACCCTCAAAGCTGATGTGCAACAGGTTGGCGTCCATGGAGTAGGGTGCGCCGCCTTTTTTGTGCTTCATGTCGATATCGATACCGGCATCTTCGGCGTACTTGAGTAATTTTTCGCGCGAGAGCAAATCCCATTCACGCCATGGAGCAATGATTTTTACATTCGGCATGAGTGCATAGGCACCCAGTTCAAAACGAACCTGATCGTTGCCTTTACCTGTAGCGCCGTGCGAAATAGCATCGGCGCCTGTTTCACGCGCGATATCGATTAATCGTTTGGCGATTAGTGGACGAGCAATCGATGTGCCGAGTAAGTATTCGCCTTCGTACACGGTGTTGGCACGAAACATAGGAAAGACAAAATCGCGCACAAATTCTTCACGCAAATCATCGATATAAATATTTTTTGGATTGATGCCGAATTTCAGCGCTTTTGCGCGCGCGGGTTCCAACTCTTCACCTTGGCCCAGATCAGCGGTGAAGGTCACGATCTCGCAGTGGTAATTATCTTGTAGCCACTTGAGAATGACCGAGGTATCCAGTCCGCCAGAATAGGCGAGGACGACTTTTTTGATGTCGCTCATTTGCTTACTTTCCTTGATTTTCAAACGAATTAGAGAGAACTTAGTTAATACGAATTTTTTTGCTAGTCAGAAGTCGGTGCGTAGCAGAGTTAAACAAAGCGCTTCACTGTTTTTTATACTCGGCCGAGTACTAAATATTCGAGTAATGCTTTTTGTACATGCAGGCGATTTTCTGCTTCTTCCCAAACCACTGATTGCGGACCATCGATAACGTCGGCGGACACTTCTTCGCCTCGATGCGCTGGTAAGCAATGCATGAACAAAGCTTCTTTGTTAGCGCGCTTCATTTTGGCGCCATCAACTATCCATCCATCAAATGCTTTTAGTCGCGCAGCGTTTTCTTGTTCGTAGCCCATGCTGGTCCACACATCGGTCGTGACTAAATCGGCACCTTCACATGCATCGGCAGGGTTTTTGAATACCGTGTAGCGTTGGTTAGCTGGTGATACCAAGGCAGGGTTGATGTCGTAGCCTGCAGGCGTCGATACATTGACATGAAAGCCAAATACTTCCGCTGCTTGCAGCCAGGAGTACAACATGTTGTTAGCATCACCGACCCAAGCAACAGTTTTGCCAGTAATCGAGCCACGATGCTCAATATAAGTAAACACATCAGCAAACACCTGGCAGGGATGATGTTCGTTAGTTAGGCCATTAATGACGGGTACGCGTGAGTTGTGCGAAAAGCGATCAATGATTTCTTGCCCAAAGGTGCGGATCATGATGATGTCGCACATGCGTGACATCACTTGTGCAGCATCTTCGACGGGTTCGCCACGACCTAACTGGCTGTCGCGCGTATTTAGATAGATGGCTGCGCCACCCAGCTGATGCATGCCCGCCTCAAACGACAAGCGGGTGCGTGTTGAGTTTTTCTCGAACACCATCACGAGCGTACGATCCAACAGCGGATGGTAGGGCTCGTAGTTCTTGAATTTGCGCTTGATGATCTTCGTGCGTTCGATGAGGTACTCATACTCATCAAGCGAGAAGTCAGCAAACTGCAGATAGTGTTTGATTGCCATAAATGAAAAACGGCGGCTCCGGGCTGGAAGCCACCGTATCGTTTTAACTCCTTGGATTATAAGGGGTTTCAGCCATTCTGGGCAGTCTCCCCAGAGGCTCAATACAATTTCTGTGAGGCTTCGTGCAACAACTGTCGGTAGAGCTCATGACGAGAGGGGTTGATTTGTCCCGCTTTCACCGCAGCCAGTAGGGCGCAATCGGGTTCGTTGACATGATGGCAGTTATAAAAGCGGCAAAGTCCCAGATGGGCGTCGAATTCCGGGAAGGCGCGTTCCAGCATGCCCTCGCTCAAATGATAGAGCCCAAATTCCTGAAATCCCGGTGAATCGATAATGCTGCTGTTTTCGTCCAATGCCAACAGACGGGTGAACGTGGTGGTGTGTTTGCCGCTATCTAAGCGTTGCGAAATTTCAGTGACCGCCATGTCGGCATCCGGCACCAGTAAATTTACTAGCGATGATTTACCCATTCCCGATTGACCGATCAATATGGTTGATTGTCCGGTAAGTAGAGGTAAAAGTTTCGCGCGCGTTTCTTCAGGGTGTAGACGCGCACTCATTTCATGGACGGGATAACCTAACCCAGCGTAGAGCTTTAAACGATCACGTGCCGCGTTCAAACGCGGCTCAAGATCAATTTTATTCAGTAGTAAATGCGCTGCGATACCCGTGGCGTTCGCAGCCACTAATGCACGTGAAATCAGATCATCACTAAATCCGGGTTCAGTAGCAACGACGATGAATAACTGGCTAACGTTGGCAGCTGATAATTTGGATTTGTACTGGTCTGAGCGATACAGCAGGGTAGTGCGAGGAAGAATTTCTTCGATCACGC
>CANGFL010000115.1 GCA_947453015.1 Oxalobacteraceae bacterium
CAATGCTCATGCCGCGTGCCAGATAGGCTTCCACAAACGTGAAACCATTTGAGAGCGTAAAGGCCAGCTGCGAGATCGGATTAGCACCTGCTTCAGCGATGTGATAACCCGAGATAGAAACAGAATAAAAATTTCTAACCTGGTGGTCGACAAAATACTGCTGTATGTCGCCCATTACCTTTAATGAAAACTCCGTCGAGAAGATGCAGGTATTTTGACCTTGATCTTCTTTCAGAATATCGGCTTGCACCGTGCCGCGTACATTTTGTAAAACCCAACTGCGAATTTGAGTCGCTTCATCAGCGGAGGGATCGCGGCCTTTTTCAGCTTTGAATTTTTCTACTTGTTGATCAATCGCCGTATTCATAAACATGGCGAGTATGGTCGGTGCGGGACCATTGATGGTCATGGAAACCGACGTGGTGGGATCGCACAGATCAAAGCCGTCGTACAAAACTTTCATGTCTTCCAGCGTAGCGATCGATACGCCTGAATTACCGACTTTGCCGTAAATATCGGGTCGAATTGCCGGATCGGCACCGTACAGTGTGACTGAATCAAATGCGGTTGAAAGACGCTTTGCGGGCATACCTTCGGATACTAGTTTGAAGCGGCGATTAGTACGGAAGGCATCACCTTCACCTGCAAACATGCGCGTTGGGTCTTCGTTCTCACGTTTGAAAGGAAACACACCGGCGGTGTATGGAAAATAGCCAGGTAAATTTTCTTTCATCAGCCATCGTAGTAAATCACCGTGGTCTGCATACTTCGGCAGCGAAACTTTGCGTATCGAGTTACCAGAGAGAGTTTTCCAATCAAGCTGTGTACGAATTTCTCTATCGCGCACTTTAGTCACATGCGCTTCGCCAGAGTAGGTAGCTTGTACGCTAGGCCATTGCGACAGTAATTGCTTGGCCTCAGCATCGAGCGCATTCTCACGTTGAATAATGAGTTCATCGGCATCGATGGATTTGCCGGCAGCTTGCATCATGCGCTTAGCTTCGGTCAGTTGCTGGCGTTCGCGTGCAGTAAGTGCATTTTTTTCTACGCGACGATGATAGCCGCGCACCGAGTCAGCAATCTCCGCCAGATAACGGCTGCGTGCCGGTGGCACGATGGCATTACGGCCCGATGAAAAACGCACACTGACAGCAGTGAGTTTGCTGGTCGTTGTTTTTAAACCGAGCTCAGCTAAGCGCGGCAACACGCCTTGATACAGCGCTGTGACGCCATCATCATTAAAGCGCGATGCTTGCGTACCAAAGACGGGCATTTCTTCGGTTGATTTATCCCACTGCTCACGATTACGCTGAACCTGTTTTGCTACATCGCGCAAGGCATCTTGCGAGCCTTTACGATCAAATTTATTGATGGCGACAAAATCTGCAAAATCGAGCATATCGATTTTTTCTAATTGTGATGCGGCACCAAACTCAGGTGTCATCACATACAAGCTGCAGTCCACATGCGGAACAATCGCGGCATCGCCCTGGCCTATGCCAGAGGTTTCTACGATGATTAAATCAAAACCGGCAACCCGACACGCTGCAATCACATCGGGCAGTGCCTGAGAAATTTCTGACCCTGCTTCACGTGTAGCGAGTGAACGCATAAAGACGCGTTCTTTTCCACCCCACGGATTAATCGCATTCATACGAATACGATCGCCGAGCAAGGCGCCACCCGATTTGCGGCGCGACGGGTCGATAGAAATAACAGCGATATTCAATGCATCGCCTTGATCGATGCGGATGCGGCGAATCAGCTCATCGGTCAACGATGATTTGCCCGCGCCGCCGGTGCCGGTAATACCCAGCGTAGGTACTGTGCAGAGTGCAGCTGCGTCGTGCAACGATTTTTTTAATTCAGCAGAAACTTTGTCGTTTTCTAAAGCGGTGATGAGTTGCGCTAGCGGGCGCTGACGTTGACTCAGTTCGCCATGCGTTAGTGCGGCAAGTGTCTTAGGTGCATGGACAGATAAATCGGTATCGCACGCCTGGATCATGAAACTGATCATGCCGGCTAAGCCCATACGCTGACCATCTTCCGGACTAAAGATACGTGCCACGCCGTAATCGTGTAAATCGTTGATTTCGGAAGGAACGATAACGCCACCACCGCCACCGTACACTTTGATGTGAGCGCCACCACGTTGTTTCAGCAAATCGATCATGTACTTGAAGTACTCCACATGACCACCTTGGTAACTCGATATCGCAATACCTTGCGCATCTTCTTGCAGAGCAGCGGTAACGATTTCATCGACTGAGCGGTTATGACCCAAATGAATGACTTCCGCGCCTTGCGACATCAGTATGCGTCGCATGATGTTGATCGAGGCATCGTGACCGTCGAACAGAGACGCTGCTGTGACGAAGCGCACTTTGTTGGCGGGTGTGTAGGAAGTCAGTTTTTGTGACACCGATAAATCGGTCATGGAGTTCTCCGGAATGTGCGCCGTGCGGTTGCGGCTGGGTTGACGCTTACGTTAACGTCAATAGGCTCGAGTATAGCCTGAAACTTCGTCATTCTCAGTCTGGCTTCTGGCTCGATTTAGCAGAAAAGCAAGCAATGATGGAGATGCCTGATGCTCGGGTAGGATGGAGCTATTACCCCACTTAATTGGAGCCATGATGTCGGATTTAATTCTGCACCATTACCCGCAATCGCCATTCGCAGAAAAAATGCGACTCATACTCGGCTACAAAAAATTATCCTGGCAATCGGTGCTGGCGCCGATGATCATGCCCAAGCCAAATTTGGTTGCGCTAACGGGTGGTTATCGTCGCATACCGATATTACAAATCGGCGCGGATATCTATTGCGATACGGCGTTGATCTGCGATGTGCTTGAACACCGGCAGCCGTCACCTACGCTTTATCCTGAAGCTCAAAAAGGGTTAGCTCGTACGGTAGCGCAGTGGGCCGATAGCACCTTGTTTCAGGTTGCGATGGCATACAATTTTCAGCCTGCTGGAGCGACTTTCATGTTTCCCGATGCCGATAAGCTGAAACAATTTGCCGCCGATCGCGCAGCAATGCGAAACAATGCGCCGCGTATGCCAGCCGCCGACGCTACTGCCACCTACCGAAGTTATTTGCGTCGAATTGCTCATATGCTTGAGCATCACTCGTGGCTCTTGGGTGATCAACCATCAGTGGCAGATTTTTCGGTGTATCACGCACTATGGTTTACGCGCCATCAGGTGCCCCCTGTGGCAGGCATTTTGGAAGCGGTACCGGCAGTTTTACCTTGGATGGATCGTATGGCCAGTATCGGTCATGGTTCGGGTACTCAGATCACGGAAGAAGCTGCGTTAACGATTGCGCGTGATTCATCACCCATGACACTGGTGGATGAAATTCATCAAGATGATCACGGCATTGCTTTGGGCTCGAATGTTGTGATTACGGCAGAAAGTTTCGGTCTGGAACCCACGGTGGGGCGTCTAGTTGCTGCTACTCGCACCCGCTACACGCTAAGCCGTGAAGATACGCAAGTGGGTCAGGTTCATATTCATTTCCCGCGCATAGGATTTTTGTTAAAGAAGGCCGATCCTAATTAATCGGCTTCATTGCTGTTTCATTGTGCGACCACTTTTTTTGATTAGCGAACACTCGCTAGGCATTGCATCGCCCAAGTGTGGAACTGCAGACGTTCATCAGTTACCAAGCATCCCAGAAAACATACTTTAACGATCAACTATCGTAAAAGTATGTGGATTGTAAGAAAACTTCTGCTAACTCTTACCCTGGGAAATGTATGTCACTTTTTTTAAATCTCCACACTAAAACCGAATTTCCGAACGGGTCTAATGAGGATGTTGATTCAAAATCAAGCCAACAAGATAAAGAAACTTCAGGTTCAACGATAACTGCAGACTCAAAGAAAGCGACCACGCCGGAAAAGAACGCTCAACAAAAAGTATCTGTCATCATTCCGAGACTAAGAATGCATAGCCCGCCGGGTATGAAAATTCCTATTTCTCCGCGCACATTGAAATCGCCCAAGCGAAATCCTGAAGAAAAAAAACAGTCGCCAGAAAAAAAAGAAGATTTTATCGATATTGAAGAAATTAAAAAAACCTTCGCGGAAGAGTGGCCAGATCAGACTACGCAGAGTTTGATTTCGGATGGTGTTAATAAAAAAAGTGACATTTCAATTTTCCCATCATCAGAAATTATAAAAAAAACTAGATCATCGATTGAACTAAATAGTACATCCTCAATGGCTCCTATTCAGGAGCAATTCATTATGGTCAGGCGAGCTACCATTAGCTTTCCAAGAGCAGATACTTCGGACAAGCTGCGCCCATCGCAAACAACCCAAGCTCTAGTAGAGATTCTGGTTAGAGAGGCCACTTCAACTCCTATCACAAAAAAAACAGTAACAACAGTGGGAAGACAAGACTGTGCAATCTTGGTATTACACATGCCTCAAATACTCATGCCTTATGTGGAAAATAAATCTGAAAAATTTTTGAGGTCGGAAAAATTGATTCAAAGCTTATTTGCTGAGGATATAAAATCAGGCAATCCTTGGAAAGAATTTGAAAAAATATATGCTGAAATTAAGGAGGAAAATTCTTTAAAATTATATGAATTTGGCGAGACCGATCCGAATAAAATTGCGACTGCAAAATCCATGTTGAAGCCCTTTTCGGATCGCATTGCTGAAGTTTTTTTTGGTCGAGAAAAACTTGTTTTAAATTTTCCCCTCCCAAAAGAAATAATTAATTTTCTTTTGACTTCCGATCATGCTTTTTTTAAAAAATTAATCGATTTAAGCGCCACATCAAAATTATCAATAGATGACATCGACAAGGCACGATTTTCATTTATAAATAATTTGCTAGTTACTCGTTTGCTGCAGCCATTGATCGTCTCTAAACTTTCAACCCCTGCCACACAACTGGAAATTTGGTTTCAAAGTTCCATACTTGATTCATTGCAGGAGGCTATCACCATATTTTCTGAAGATTTCTTTGATGTATCGTTTTCAAAAGCGCCTGAAAATTTGAGGAGCAATGCTATTAAGCGAATTAAAGATGAAGAACATGAAAAAAAAGAGGCGGATTTACAAAGAGCTAAGGCGCGCTTTTCTGAAATGAGACTAAAGTCAAGTCGACGTCACGATAGAGCCATCAGCGAAGGTTTCAAAACATCAGATGCTATGGAGGAAATTTCAAAATACAAATTGAGAGAAAAAGCATTAAAAGACAGGATGAATAAAATGAAAGAGCTTTATTCAATGAAGCATCTTCCTGAAGCACTTTTAAGCCTGATCGATAGTGGATATAAGCAATTTATGGTGTCGCATCAGGAAATTAATGACAATCAAATCTTGGATTATCTGAAAAAAATTGCAATTTCTTTCAAAGAAACTGCGGAGTTGGACAATGGCACTTCGATG
>CANGFL010000116.1 GCA_947453015.1 Oxalobacteraceae bacterium
ACCCAATCCTTCCGATCCCAAGATTTGGTTCACCTCTGTTGATTCATGGTCTCGGGTTGTCAGAGATGAAAATCGCGTTCTAAGGGATGTTGTTTGTTCCACTCTGCCCCCTAGCACTTGACAGGTATTCGCTAGGGCGGCATGAGTGAAGCAACGATTCAGTAAATCACATCAAAAACACGCCTTTACCAGAGTTTTGCTGATCAAAAATTTTGTACGCCTCTTCACCCTGATCGAGTCTCCAGCGGTGGGTGAAGAGTCCATCGACATTAATTTTTCGATCAGCGACAAAATCATTGCAGGCTTTTTGACCCACGGTAGAAAAAGTCCACGAACCAATCACCGTCACTTGTCGACGTAACATGTCGCGACTGACATCAATCGTAACCTGACCACCTTCACCCACAAAGCAAGCCTTACCCCAGCTGCGTACGCATTGCACCGATTGCAGACGTGCTTCAGGTGATGAAGATGAATCGATTGATGCATGCGCACCTAAGCCTTGAGTTAACTGGCGTATCGCAGCGACGGCATCAGTCTTAGTTGGATTGATAATTTCATCGGCACCGAATTCTTTGGCGCGCGCTAAGCGTTCATCGCTGATATCCAACGCAATCACACGCATACCCATGGCAGCAGCGAGTTGGGTAGCGGATAAGCCGACCGGGCCTTGACCAAATACCGCGATGGTTTGATCGCCGCTGGCTTCGAGTCTATGCAATGCACCCCATGCAGTACCGGTACCGCAGGCAATCGCTGCTCCGGTTTCAAACGAGAGTTCTTCGCGCAACTCAACAATGGTATTCGCCGGACATTTCATATAGGTGGAATGACCACCATGACCAGTGATGCCGTAAATTTCTGCTACACCTTCCACGCACATTTGCTGCCAACCGGTCGAGCAATGCGGGCAAGCACCGCAACCGCGATAGTGATGCACCATCGCGCGTTGACCGACATAGGCTTGTTTAGGGTTGACGTTCGAACCAACCGCTACCACGACGCCACAGGGTTCATGGCCGGCAATGACGTGCATAGCTTCGGTATAGCCGAGATTTTTTAATCCTTCGCCGAATGGTGCGCGATACACTTTTAAATCGCTACCGCACATGCCGGAGGCTTTCATCTCGAGTACGACTTCATTCGGTCCCGGCGTAGGGTCGGGAAACTCTTGCATAGATAATTTTCTATCGCCTGCGAATACGATACCTTTCATACGATCTCCTTTTTATTGTTTAGCGCATGATGAATGGATTGCCGGGCGCGCCTTCGGCATAGGATATCCACGTACTCTTAGTTTCAAGATATTGGTTGATGGATTCAATACCGCTTTCACGGCCTATGCCTGAATGCTTCATGCCGCCGAACGGCATCATGTAACTCACAGCGCGATACGTATTCACCCACACCGTACCGGCGCGTAGTGCTTTTGACATGCGCACTGCGCGACCAATGTTTTCTGTCCACACACCCGCTGCTAATCCATACACAGAGTCATTACCAAGTCTGATCGCTTCTTCTTCATCGTCAAAGCCGATAATGGATAACACCGGACCAAACACTTCTTCGCGTGCGATGCGCATTTGCGGAGTTACATCAACGAAGATAGTCGGTTCGACGAATTGTCCACCGGGTAAATCAGGTGCGGCTGTGCCACCGAGTATGCAACGTGCCCCTTCTTTTTTTGCAATGTCTATGTAATCGAGAATTTTCTGATACTGCGCGGGGGTAGTGACCGGGCCAATATTAGTATCGGCCTCCATAGGATTACCTTTGCGAGCCGTTGCACCGAGTTCGGCGACTTTTTTGGTGAACGCTTCTTTGATCGAGTTTTGTACTAACAAGCGTGAACCTGCGATACAGGTTTGACCGGTTGCCGCAAAAATTCCTGAGACAACGCCAGCCGCCGCTTTATCTAAGTTGCAGTCATCAAAAACAATGTTAGGTGATTTACCGCCCAATTCTAGCGTGACGCGCTTCATGGTCTTAGCCGCTTGTGCATAGATTCGCGCACCGGTGGCATCGGATCCGGTGAAGGTAATTTTTGCGACATCCGGATGATCAACTAATGCAGAACCTGCATCGGGGCCATAACCCGCCACGACATTGAACACGCCATCAGGAAAACCAGCTTCTTTAGTGAGCGCTGCATACTCAAGCGTAGAAGCAGACGTAAATTCAGAGGGTTTGATCACGACAGAACAACCCGCAGCAATCGCGGGTGCGCATTTCCACGCAATAAAAAGTAGTGGTGAATTCCACGCGGTGAGTGCACCCACCACACCAACCGGCTCGTGACGAGTAAAGGCAAAGATATCGGGTTTATCGATAGGCATCACAGCGCCTTCAACTTTGTCAGCTAAGCCACCGTAGTAACGCCACCATTCAGGGTGGTAGTTCATCTGGCCGCGCATTTCGGCGATTAACTTGCCATTGTCTTGTACCTCGATTTCAGCCAGTCGCTCCGCATGCTTGGTGACTAAATCAGCTAAGCGCAACATCATCTTGCCGCGTTCAGTCGCTGTCATTTTTGAAAACGGACCTTCGGTCATAGCGTGCTTGGCAGCAGCCACAGCACGATCAACATCCTTGGCGCATCCTTGAGGAATTTTTGCCCAAGCTTTACCTGTATAGGGATTAATCGTATCCATCCATTGTTTGCCTATAGGCTCTACATACTGGCCGTCGATGAAGTGGTTATAGGTTTTCATGAGAGATCTCCGAGGTTTTTTTTAAAATCTGAGGTGTAATAAATAGCTGTTTTTTTATTAATAGGTATCTTGCTCAATCATAGCTGCCGCTTTGGAAGCAATCATGATAACCGGCGCGTTAGTATTACCCGAAGGGATAGTAGGCATGATAGAGGCATCGGCAATACGTAAGCCGACGATACCGTTAACGCGCAAACGATCATCAACCACTGACATTGCATCATGACCCATCTTGCAAGTACCGACAGGGTGATACATGGATTGCACTTGTTGGCGTAGATAGTCGGTCATTTCACTATCGGATTGGCAAAGCGGCCCCGGCATTACTTCTGCTTTTAAGTGATTGCTGAAAGGCGCTGTCTGAAATAATTTTCGCATCAAGCGCACGCCACTCATCAAAGGCGCAATATCACGTGTATCGCTCAAAAGATTTAACTTTATCAGCGGTGCATCGTCAGGCTTAGCGGAATTCAATTGAATACTGCCGCGAGAAAATGGCTGCAGTAAACCGCAGGATGCTGTGACTGCCGGTGTTTTTTCAGCGGTATACATACCGTTTTTACTCAGCATGCTGAATGGCCGCATTTGTATCTGCAAATCGATGTGAGATCCATGAATACCTGATTGGGTAAACAAACCGACTTGCGCCGCAGCGGAATTCAATAAGCCACGTCGAGTAAATAGATAACGCACTACGTGCGGCAACATGCGCAAAGGACTAGCGATAGTGCTGTTTATCGAAAACTCATCATCGACATTCACCAAGCAATGGGCATATGGATGATCTTGCAAGTTGCAGCCTACGCCGGGTAAGGCATGCTCGAGTCGTATGCCTAGTCGCTGTAGTTGGTCAGACTCACCAATGCCAGACAACATAAGTAATTGTGGTGAATTGATAGCGCCGGCAGAGAGTATGACTTCATGCGCAACTACTTCATGTACGACGCCATTGATAGTGAATCTCACGCCCTTGACGTGTTTATTTTCGAGCAGAATTTTTTCCGTCAAGGCGCCGGTTTGAATAGTGAGATTACTGCGGTGTCGAATCGGTTTTAAAAAAGCGTCGGATGTCGAAGAGCGTATACCATCCCGAATCATCAACTCTAAATATCCGACACCTTCTTGGGTAGCGCCATTAAAATCCTGAGTCGCTGGAATGTTGTTATTAAGAGCTGCCTGAATAAAGGCTTCCGAGGCACTATGTGGCTCCATCACCGGTGATACGTGCAGCTCACCCTGCGCGCCATGAAACTCAGAGTCACCTAAATAATGGGCTTCTGTTTGTTTGAAATGAGGCAGTACATCTTTCCATGCCCAACCTGCATTACCTTCAGCATGCCAACGATTGTAATCATCGGGAGTGCCGCGCATATATACATGGCCGTTGATACAGCTACTACCGCCGAGAATTTTTCCGCGCGGTGAAATTAAACGACGATTATTTAAGGCAGGCTCAGGTTGAGTCACATAGCCCCAATTAATACGTGGATTGGCAATGACGCGTGGAACACCCGCAGGGATACGCGTCCAGAGTGAGTGATTTTCAGGACCCGCTTCCAGCAGTAATACGCGGCAAGAAGATTTTGCCGACAGTCGGTTAGCCAGCACACAACCAGCAGAACCAGCGCCAATAATCACGATGTCGTAATGACGGGTCATGAAAGCACGTTCAAAAAACAGCGAATAGATCGCCTAGCATTTTTTCATGCGCTAAAAAATAGCTGCATGATCAAGTGCTAGACCTCCATGTAAAAAATAAACGGCGATCACGAGGATCGCCTGTAACGAACCGGGTGGGGGCCCGGCTCTCCCCACTGCATTGGCAAATTTAGGGTTTGTCGCCCTGCGCTTAATATTATTATTTCCAGCTAGCGCATTTGCTCTCTTCTTTTGTAGTAAAAGCTTGGTCACCAGGGATACGTTCAATCAGCTTAAAGTAATCCCACGTTTGTTTTGATTCTGAAGGTGTTTTTACTTGAACTAAATGCATGTCATGCACCATGCGACCATCGGGACGGATATATCCGCCTTGGGCAAACATGTCATTGATCTTGGTGCTCTTTAAGTGCGCCAGGATTTTTTCCGGATTGTCTGTACCCGTTGCTTTAACAGCATTCAGATAAGTCGTAATGGCCGAGTAGTCGCCTGCATGACCGCTATTAGGCATTTTTTTGACGCGATCAAAATAGCGTTTCGCCCAGGCGCGAGTAGCATCGCTGGTGTCCCAGTACCATGAGTCAGTCAAGAGCATCCCCTGGGTCTGTTGCAGACCCAGGGCGTGCACATCGCTCAGGTACATCAGCAGGGCAGCGATCTTCATATTTTTCTTGAGGCCGAATTCATTCGCTGATTTGATGGCATTCACCAAATCATCTCCCGCATTAGCTAAACCCAGAATCTGTGCTTTAGATGCCTGAGCTTGCAAAATGAAAGAAGAGAAATCAGATGCACCGACCGGATGTTTGGATGAGCCAAGCACACTGCCGCCGCTGGCTTTAACAACGCGTGTCGTGTCGCTTTCGAGCGAGGTACCGAAGGCATAGTCAGCAGTAATGAAGTACCAAGTCTTACCACCTTGACGTGATACCGCACCACCGGTACCTTTGGCCAGAGCTACGGTGTCGTATGAGTAGTGAATCGTGTAGGGGTTGCATTCTTCATTCGTCAGGCGCGACGTACCTGCACCGACA
>CANGFL010000117.1 GCA_947453015.1 Oxalobacteraceae bacterium
CACTGGATGATTTCTACTATCTCTCGCGTACCACCATGGTTAAAGACGAAGCTCATTTCGATAAATTCGACCAAGCGTTTGGCAGTTATTTTCATGGCGTTGAAACGCTGTTTGAAAAAAACCCAGAGATACCGCTCGACTGGCTAATGAAACGTCTGCAACGCGAATTAACGCCTGAACAAAAAGCGCAATTGGAAAAATTCGGCTACGACAAGTTGATGGACCGATTGAAGGAGCTTTTAGACGAGCAAAAAGCACGGCATGAAGGCGGAAATAAGTGGATAGGTACCGGGGGCACCTCGCCCTTTGGTAATGGCGGACAGAATCCCGAAGGCATACGCATCGGTGGCGAAGGTGGCAACCGCACCGCAGTCAAAGTATGGGAGTCCCGCACCTATCGTGATTACGACAGTGAACGTGAATTAGGTACGCGAAATATCAAAGTTGCGCTGCGCCGACTACGCAAATTTGCGCGTGAAGGCGCACAAGATGAATTAGCGTTAGACGATACCATCCGCGCCACAGCGAACAATGCAGGCTGGTTGGATCTGGTGATGCAACCAGAGCGTAAAAACAAGGTCAAAGTACTGATGCTGATGGATGTAGGTGGCAGCATGGATGATCACATTGCGCGTGTTGAGGAATTATTTTCAGCGGCAAAGACAGAATTCAAAAATATGGAATTCTTCTATTTTCATAACTGCTTATATGAAACGCTATGGAAAAATAATCGGCGCCGTCATGCTGAACGCTTTGCAAGCTGGGACGTTCTGCGCAAATACCCGCCCGATACCAAACTGATTTTTGTCGGCGATGCCACCATGAGCCCGTATGAAATCGTGCAAGCTGGCGGCTCAGTTGAATATCACAATGAAGAAGCTGGGGCCGTTTGGCTGCAGCGCTTCGCGAATCAGTTTCCAAAATTTGTCTGGCTCAATCCAGAACCTGAAGGGCTATGGCAATATCGCCAATCCGTCACCATCATCAAACAGATTATGGGCCAGCGCATGTACCCCATCACCATGGAAGGTTTGGAGCGGGCCATGCAAATGCTCTCCAAATGATGCCACTTCAACCATGCTACTTACCCCTAACCGCTGGCTGAAAAATAAATTTTTAGCTTAATTCAAACCGAACGACGAACAAGCCCGAAAAATTCATTAGAATGCCGGGGATTTTTTACGTTTGGCACACCAGTCAATCACACTCACTCTTAGTCTACGCATGGCAAGCAAAAAACCTGAATACAGCGAATCATCTATCCGCGTCCTGAAAGGACTCGAACCCGTCAAGCAGCGGCCCGGTATGTATACCCGGACTGAGAATCCGCTGCATATCATTCAAGAGGTAATAGACAATGCCTCCGACGAAGCCTTAGGAGGCTTCGGAAAAAACATCATCGTCACCTTACACAAAGACGGTAGCGTCAGTGTCGAAGATGATGGTCGTGGTATTCCGGTGGGTATGCACCCCGAAGAAAAGGTACCTACGGTCGAAATCGTATTTACACGCCTGCATGCAGGCGGCAAATTCGATAAAGGCTCGGGCGGTGCTTACGCTTTCTCAGGTGGCTTGCATGGTGTTGGCGTGTCAGTCACGAATGCCCTGTCAGTTAAATTAGAGATTACTGTCTGGCGCAAAGACGATAAAGGGAACGGTGTACATACACTCGCCTTTTCTGGCGGCGACGTCACCTCAAAACTCAAATCACGTGCTGCCGGTAAAGACGATAAAAAATCGGGCACACGCGTTACCGTCTGGCCTGATCCAAAATATTTTGATTCCTCCGTCATTCCTATCGGTGACTTGCAGCGACTATTACGTTCAAAAGCGGTGCTGCTACCTGGAGTGAAAGTCACCTTCATCCAAGAAAAATCCGGCGATCAGCAAACATGGTTATACGAACAAGGCTTGCGCGGTTATCTGAATGAGGCCTTGGCGCAAGGTGGTAGCAGTGACACTTTAATCCCACTCTTCGAAGCTGAGCAATATGCACTCGGCGATGCCGAAGGTTTTGCCGAAGGTGAAGGTGCCGCTTGGGTAGTAGCGTGGACTGAAGACGGTGCGATCGTGCGCGAATCGTATGTGAACCTGATCCCTACGCCAGCAGGCGGCACACATGAATCCGGTTTGCGTGAAGGCTTATTTTCAGCAGTAAAAAATTTCGTAGAGATGCATTCTTTGCTACCTAAAGGCGTCAAGCTTTTACCCGAAGATGTATTCGCACGTGCTTCCTTTGTACTATCTGCCAAAGTACTCGACCCACAGTTTCAAGGGCAAATCAAAGAACGACTTAACTCACGTGATGCGGTACGTTTAGTTGGTGGATATTCGCGCACAGCACTTGATCTCTGGCTGAATCAACATGTCGATTACGGCAAAAAACTGGCAGAGCTGGTTATACGCCAAGCACAAAGCCGACTGCGATCAGCACAAAAAGTCGAAAAGAAAAAATCATCGGGTGTTGCTGTATTGCCTGGCAAATTGACTGACTGCGAATCAACCGATCTGACCCGTAATGAAATTTTCTTAGTTGAGGGTGATTCCGCTGGCGGCTCAGCCAAGATGGGACGCGACAAAGAATTCCAAGCTATTCTTCCATTGCGCGGCAAAGTATTAAATGCGTGGGAGACCGAACGCGATCGATTATTTGCCAATAATGAGATCCACGATATCGCTGTAGCGATTGGCGTCGACCCGCATGGCAAATCGGATAATCCCGATTTATCCGGTTTGCGCTATGGCCGTATTTGTATTTTGTCTGATGCGGACGTTGATGGCTCGCATATCCAAGTCTTGCTGTTGACGCTGTTTTTCAAGCACTTCCCCAAGTTGATCGATCACGGACATATTCATATTGCCCGTCCACCGCTGTATCGTGTTGATGCTCCTGCACGTGGGAAAAAACCTGCGCAAAAAATTTATGCGTTAGATGAAGGTGAACTAACGGCTGTAGAAGATAAATTACGCAAGGATGGCGTAAAAGATGGCGCGTGGAATATCGCACGCTTCAAAGGTTTGGGTGAAATGAGTGCAGAACAATTGTGGGAAACCACGATGAATCCCGATACACGTCGCCTGCTACCCGTCAGCATTGGTGAGCTGGGTCAAAAAGCCTCGGAAGATCGCTTCACTATGTTGATGGGCAAAGGCGAAGCCGCTGCTCGACGTTCTTGGTTAGAAGAACACGGCAATGAAGTTGACGCTGATATCTAAGCCGACTGCACACAATCACAATCATCAAGAAAACATTACTCGTCTCGGATAGTTAAAAAATACTATGGCTGACCAAACCAATCTCTTTGAAGCCGCTGCTGATAACGGTGGAGAATCTCTAGCACTTGCCACCTTTGCTGAGCGCGCTTATCTCGATTATGCGATTTCGGTGGTTAAAGGTCGTGCGCTACCTGATGTATGCGATGGCCAAAAGCCAGTGCAGCGTCGAATTTTGTATGCCATGAATCAGCTGCGCTTAGATCCAACAGCTAAGCCACGTAAATCAGCAGCAGTAGTCGGTGATGTATTAGGTAAATTACATCCCCATGGAGACCAATCGGTGTATGACGCCATGGTTCGAATGGCGCAAGATTTTTCATTGCGTTATCCACTGGTTGATGGTCACGGTAATTTTGGTTCTCGCGATGGCGATGGTGCCGCAGCGATGCGCTATACCGAAGCACGACTAACACCCATCTCGCAATTGCTACTTGATGAAATCGATATGGGCACGGTGGATTTTTCACCTAACTATGATGGATCGAGTGAAGAACCTAAGCTACTACCAGCGCGACTCCCATTTGCTCTACTCAATGGTGCATCAGGTATCGCAGTGGGTATGGCGACTGAAATCCCTTCGCACAATCTGAATGAAGTCGCGGCAGCAGCGATGGCAGTCATCAAGCAACCAAAAATTTCACATGACGAATTAATGGCGCTAATACCCGGCCCGGATTTTCCTGGCGGTGGGCAAATCATCACATCGAAATCGACTATCTCGGAAATTTATCAATCAGGACGCGGCAGTATCAAAGTCCGCGCCCGTTGGAAAATTGAAGATCTCGCTCGTGGTCAATGGCAATTAGTCGTGACTGAATTACCACCGGGGACGTCGTCACAAAAAATTCTGGAAGAGATAGAAGAACTTACCAACCCTAAAGTTAAGCTCGGCAAAAAAAGTTTAACGCCTGATCAGCTGGGAAATAAACAAACGATTCTTTCTGTATTAGATACCGTGCGCGATGAATCAGGACGCGAAGCGGCTGTACGTTTGGTATTTGAACCCAAATCAAAGAACCAAGATCAGGAAGAATTTAGTAATCTTTTATTAGCTCATACCTCATTAGAAAATAGTGTGGGCGTGAATTTTGTGATGATAGGTGCAGATGGCCGTCCACGACAAAAAGGGATAGGCGAAATTCTGCGTGAATGGGTGGGCTTTCGTTTTGACACAGTCACGCGCCGAACTCAGCATCGCTTAGGTAAGGTTGACGATCGTATTCATATTCTCGAGGGCAGAGAAGCAGTTCTCCTGAATATCGACAAGGTCATCAAAATCATTCGTGAATCCGATGAGCCTAAACCTGCGCTGATGAAAGCGTTTAAATTATCTGAGCGCCAGGCAGAAGATATTCTCGAGATCCGCTTGCGCCAGCTAGCGCGACTGGAAGCGATCAAAGTACAACAAGAACTCTCTGAGCTACGTAAAGAAAAGAAAACTCTGCAAGAGCTACTCGACAACCCATCGTCGATGAAAAAACTCTTGATTAAAGAGATAGAAACAGATGCAAAAACCTACGGTGACAAACGCCGCACCTTAATCAAGGTGGCGGAAAAAGCGGTCGCTGAAGTCAAAATTATTGATGAGCCAGTGACAGTCATCATTTCTCAAAAAGGTTGGGTGCGCGCACGCCAAGCTCATGGGCATGATGCTGCACAATTTAGCTTCAAGGCCGGTGATGCTTTATATGCGACTTTTGAATGCCGCACTACGGACAATGTATTGGCTTTTGGATCGAACGGACGCGTGTACACCATCGCAGTGGCTCAATTGCCGGGTGCGCGCGGTGATGGCGTACCGCTCACAACACTGGCTGAAGTCGAAACCGGAACACGATTAGTTCATTATTTTGTAGGCTTAACGGATACCACGTTGTTACTGGCGTCGACCGGCGGCTTTGGATTTGCTGCCAAAGTCGGTGACATGATCAGCCGCCAAAAAGCCGGCAAAGCATTTATGGCGATGGATGAAGGTGATGAACCGGTTCGACCCAGTGTGATCGTCAAGGGCGCTAGCGCGTTAGCTTGTCTTTCTGAGCAAGGTCGGATGCTGGTGTTTGGCTTAGATGAAATTAAAACGCAATCGGGTGGTGGTCGCGGCGTAACCTTGATGGATCTC
>CANGFL010000118.1 GCA_947453015.1 Oxalobacteraceae bacterium
TGTCCCATATCGTCTCCGTGATACCTAATTTTTTTCGTTATTAATTGTGATTAACCGTGATGCTGAACAATGGTTTTCAGTGTGCTGAATTCTTCCAGCGCGACAAAGCCTTTTTCGCGACCGTGACCGCTGCGTTTCATGCCACCAAACGGCAATTCAACACCGCCACCCGCGCCGTAACAATTGATGAATACCTGTCCCGACTGCATACGCTTAGCCAGTCGCTGCTGACGTCCACCATTTTCAGTCCAGATGCCAGATACCAAGCCATATTCAGTGGCATTAGCTAATTGAACCGCATCTTCTTCATCTTTAAAAGGCATAGCCGAGAGTACTGGGCCAAACACTTCTTTGCATGCTAATCGATGATCACGCGGTACTGCGCCAAACAACGCAGGCGCGACAAAATAGCCCTCTTTAGAAACGCCATCAGCGACCGTTGCACGTGCCAGCAGCGGAACGCCGCTCTTAATAGCGTCATCAATAAAGCTGTTAACGCGTTCGAATTGTTTTTTGTTGACGATAGGGCCGCAGTCAAAATCCATCTCGGGTGTACCTACGCGAACTTTTTTGAACGCTTCCGCCACTCGCGCCACGACTTTGTCGTAGATATCTTCTTGAATCAACAAACGACTTCCTGCAGAACAGGTTTGACCTGCATTCTGAGTAATCGCTTTGACGATGATAGGTATTGCCTTGTCCAGATCGGCATCATTAAAAACGATTTGCGGTGATTTGCCGCCGAGTTCTAATGTGCACGCTACTGAATGCTTAGCCGTGGATTCCTGCACCATCGCACCAACTTCAGGTGAGCCGGTAAAGCTTGCATAGTTAATGTCCGGATGCGAGGTTAACGCTGCACCTGCCTCATAGCCATAACCTGTCACCAGATTGAGAGCACCAGCAGGTAACCCTGCTTCTACCAATAGTTCAGCCAACTTCAAGCCTGACATACAGGCATCTTCAGAAGGCTTCAGCACACAGGCATTACCAGCCGCTAATGCAGGTGCAACCGTACGGCCAAACATTTGAGCCGGATAGTTCCAAGGAATAATTAATGCTGCAACGCCGTGAGGCACGCGCACTACTTGAACGTTGTACCCATTCAAGTACGGGATCTGTTCGCCGTGATGTTTGTCGGCTGCGCCACCGTAGTATTCAAAATATCGAGCAACAGCAACCACGTCTGCACGTGCCACTGACAGTGGTTTGCCGGTATCGCGCGCTTCAATCTGCGCTATCTCTTCACCATTTTTTAAAATCAGCTCACCCGCCTTGACTAAAATGCGGCCGCGTTCAGTCGCCGTCAGGTTTCCCCAAGCGCCATCCATCGCGCGTTGCGCTGCTTTTACAGCCAGATCAATATCCGCCGCTGTACCGCGATCAATGGTGGTGAATACCTTTGCATCGCAGGGATTGATGACGTCAATAGTTTGGCCACCTGAGGCCGCAACCCATTTTCCATCTATGAGCAAAGTAGCCATATGTTGTCTCCGATATTTATGTAGTTAATTATTATTAGTGATTCGTTTAAGCGTTTTTAGTGCGCCGCTAATTCGCCTACGACTAACTCACCACGCTCAAGCGTTAAGGTGGCGTCGGGCAAATCACGCAGCAGACTACGATTGGATTCAGTGACGACGATGCATAACTCAGGAGAGAGTTGATGCAGTTTACGCAGCGATTCAGCATATTGATTCGCCAACACAGGAGCTAAACCCTGAAACGGTTCATCCAGCAATACAAGTCGAGTACCCGCCATCAGTGCGCGACCGAGTGCGGCCATTTTTCCCTGACCACCCGATAAGGCAGCTCCTGAACGCACCAACATTGGTTCCAGCTGAGGCACGACTTCCAACACGCGCGCTAAACGACGATCCGCTTCGGCACGTGGTAAGCCAAGTACTTCGCAAGAAAGCCGGAGATTTTCTTCCACAGTAAAAGTAGGAAACATCGCACGATCTTCTGGTGCGTAGCCAATGCCATACTCTGTGCGACGGTGTCCAGGAATTTTGCTCAGGTCATGCCCTTCAATTGAAATACTGCCCGATGAAAGTGGCAACAAGCCCATAATGGCGCGCAGCAGAGTCGTCTTACCTGCACCATTACGACCGACCACGGCGAGTAACTGCCCCGGTTTAAATTCCGTTGTTATGTCACGCAAAACGGTAATGCCTGCAATGCGCGCGCTAGCGTTATCGATTTTTAGCATGTCACTCTCCGATCACGTTTTTGCGGATTTCAGGATCGGCCAATACTTTTTCTGGCGTGCCATCAGCTGCAATGCGACCAGCTATCCAGGCAGCGACACGAGTAGAGTACTGCGAGACGATATCCACATCATGTTCGACAAAAATAGCGGTTACTTTTTGTGCGTCGAGAGCATTCATGATGGTTTTCATCAAACCGTGTTTTTCGTCGGTCGATACGCCGGAGGTCGGTTCATCCAAAATGAGCAAACGCGGTTTCATAATCAGCGCCATCGCGATATCCAACAATTTGCGCTGACCTTCTGGCAAGGCACCTGACAATTCGTCGGCACGTTTATCTAAACCCACCATTGTTAATATGCGTTGTACCTCATCGTCATCAACCGCCTTTGCCAATGGTGTCCACAAACCCAAACGGTTACGCTTACCCGCCGCAGCGATACGAATACAGTCGCGTACGGAATGCTCAGTGAATAGTTGTGGCAATTGGAAAGAGCGAACCATGCCGCGCAGCGCAATCGCACGTGGCGAGAGTTCAGTGACGTCTTTACCTTCAAAGAAAACGCGACCTGCCTGCGGCCTGATCAAGCCAGTGCATATATTGATGAATGTCGTTTTGCCGGCACCGTTTTGTCCGATAACCGCTAAACGTTCGCCCTCAGTCAGTGAAAAATCAATATGGTCTGCGACCACCACTGCGCCAAAGGCCAGCTGCAGATCTTTCGTTTGTAATAGCGGTGTACTCATACATCCTCCCGCTTAGCAGTGGTTCGTTCTTCAAGCATGGCGGAAATTCCGCGCGGAGCCAGAAATACCATCGCAATCAAAACAAAACCTAACACCATCTGCCAGGCACCCGTGAGATAGGCCGCTGCAAATAATTTAACGAACTCAAAAATGCCTGCGCCGATGAATGCACCCACGGGATGACCCACACCACCCAAAATAGCGACAAACACAATTTCACCAGAACGAACCCAATAGCCCATTTCAGGAGTCACCAAACCTTGCGCAATAGCGAATATGGCACCCGATAATCCACATAGCGTGGCTGAGATGATGTAACCAATCCACAGTGTTTGGTAAGCAGAGATGCCGACATACTCAAGACGCGTTTCATTGGTTTTAATAGCGGCTAACGCCTGCCCGGCGACAGATCGCAAATAGCGCTGCACTAACCAGCCGGAGAGCAACGCCAACAACACACCGACCACTAACAACACGCTTTCAAAGGCATCACGTTCGAGATTCATACCAAAGAATGGTGCACGTTCCAGACGCAAGCCATCGGTACCGCCTGTTAAGTTAAAAAACTTACCCAACGCTGCGAACAAGACCATGGATAAAGCTAAGTTCAGCATGCCAAAGAAAATAGCGCGATAGCGAACGACGAATGAACCCACAACAACACCGAGCACGACTCCTGTCGCAGCGCCTACGGCTAGCAGCAACGCACTATCCAAGTGAGTCCATTGTCTGGAGACGAATGCAACAGCATAGCCACCGGCACATACAAACATCGCATGACCAAATGAAATCTGACCCGAAATAATCAAAATGGAGATGCCTAACGCAGCAATACCAAACGCCGTACCCAGAATTAAGGGTGTTTTAATCCATGGCAAGGCAACGGGCAGCAGCAAAGCGACTAGCGCTAATAAGATGACGACAATTTTCGCGCGGTTCATCACACTCTCCTAGACTGCGCGACGGAAAACAATCCTTGCGGCCTAAACAACAATACCAACACCATGATCAGGAAAGGTATTAAGACTTCGAGTTCGGGGAGTAAATACACAGTGAACGATCGCGCTAATCCAATCAAAATCGCAGCGACTAACGCCCCCTCGATTTGACCTAGACCCGCAGTTGCTACCACCGCAAATGATAAAACAATCATTTCACCGCCTATACCCGGAACCCACGAGACAGTAGGTGAAGCTAATGCACCAGCCAACGCGCCAAGGATAGAGCCGACTACAAACGTCAGTAGCGATATGCGTTTTACATTGATACCTAGTGCAGTCGATATTTCGCGGTTATGTGATACCGCAACGATTTGTCGACCAACGCTGCTTAATTTTAAAAAGCTGCGCAAAGCAACGAACACGACTAAAGCGACACCTGGCACCACCATCAATTGATAACGTGTATAGGTGATACCTAAAATATCTGCGGTACCTAAATAGTTGACGATATCGGAGACAAAGTAAGGTTGCGTACCCCACACCAAGCGCTGCAAATCTTCAAAAATCATGAAGGCTGAAAAGGTAATCAGCAATTGAAGAATCGGATCTTTGTTATAGATGTGCTGCATCAGCGAGGTTTCCATCAAGGCACCGAACACAATGCCCACGATGATTGCTGCTAATGGAAGTATTAAGAGTGACCATGCCGGAGAAGCGCCATGAGCCGTGGCCCATAAGCCTAGCGTGGCGGCCATATAGCCACCTAGCGCATAAAAGCTACCGTGCGCCATGTTCACAATATTCATCACGCCAAACACGAGTGTCATGCCAAGCGCGACTAGAAAAAGCAAAGCGGCGTAGGACAAGCCGTCCAACACCGCCAAAATATAAATGTCCTGCGACATAGCCGTCTTTCAAATACCGTCAGAATAAAATCAATACGTTCTGTCATACCCAATTCGGCATGACAGAACAGTGACTACCAAAGCCTCGATCAGTTGATCTGCTTAAAGCGAGGATTTTTTAACAATTCAGGTTTGATTGTCTTGACCCACTCAGGTGATTTTTGACCAACCGGTGTGCTGATTAAATCAGCGGGATAAATAGTGATTTTTTCTAGGACCGGAAAATTGTAACCAGCGACTTTATGCGTCACGCCTAACAACTGATCTTCCAAGCCTTGTCCGTCTTCACGGATTTTTACGGTGCCAGTCAAACCGCGGAACTCCAGACCACGCATAGCATCAGCCACTTGTTCAGTCGAAGGCCATTGACCTTTATTAGCTTTGATCGCTTTTTGGTAGCCCGCAACTAAACCATCCAACGCTTGCACCATGTGGAACACAGGGTAGATAGGATAAGCGCCGGTTTTTTCTTGAAATTTCTTGGTGAAGTTTTTCAGCTTAGCTTCATCTTTGTATTGTGGATGCAAGAAGTAATGGTCACCACGCGCGCCAACAATCACACCATCCGGTAA
>CANGFL010000119.1 GCA_947453015.1 Oxalobacteraceae bacterium
GGATTAGCTTGTACCCAACCACCGAGTTGTGTCGATGTATCGGTGCGACTGTTATTAAGAATTGCGCCATTGGGTTTGACATCGAATTGACTGTAGGTGTTGCGTGAGACACCGGCAGCACTGGGTGTTTGTATGTTCACGACAGGCACGCCATTCGGTGCGAGTAAGACGGTGGGGCGTTGGTTGCCTGGTGCACTGGGGTCGGATCGGATTTGTGCTGAGGCGGTGGTGATGATGAACACGCCAACAACGAAGGCAGCATTAAGTAAAGCAAGCGTGATCAGCCTTTGAAATAGAGCCGTGTGAAAGCAGTAGTCGTGGTGACGATTCATAGCTCAATAACTCCAATTCAAATTAAAACCAGTGGTGATGCGCGATGTTTTAAAACCATCGGGCTTGGATAAAGGAGAACCTACGAACAGGTCGTAGCTCAGACCTTTGATGGATCCACGCAAACCCCAAACAGCACCGGTGAGGTCGGTGCCAATCAGTTTTTTGCTGTTGCGACCAGAGACTTCGCCATGATCAATGCCGATGTAGGTTTCGTGACTGCTGCTACCCAGTGCAAGCGCTATTTCATTACGCATTAGCCAGCCGCGATCCGCTGATAACAAGTTAATGCCATCAAAGCCACGCACGCTGTAGCGACCACCAATTAAGAAGCGATCTTGGGCAACTAATAAAGTTTGGTTCCATTGAGCGCGTACATTGGCGACGTAACGCAGAGAGTGGTTCGCCAAGCTGAATGGCGCAACAAGTTGAATGTCGGCCGTGGTCAAGCGCATGCGTGACGTACCTTCATCAAAAAGTTCTTCAGGTGCGTGGCGTGCGCCAAATGCACCAGTACCTTGACGTTGGTTAAGGCTGAGATCTAGCGTGCTGCTGCCAATAAATTCACGATGATTGAGACCAAGCTCCCAGCCTGCGGTACGCCGACGTTGGACGCGTACTTCGGTATCGTCAACATAGTTTTGTGATGCACGTACCCAGCTTTTAATCGATACAGTGCTCTTGCGATAAGCGTCGCGGTAAACGAGGCGACTCAGTTTGATCTCACCGTTTTGACTAGCGCCGGCGTAGACAATATTCTGATTCGCTCCAGCGACGGTTTGATAGTACTGAGAATCGTTGGCATTGAAACTCAGTAGCCAATAGCCAAACGGAATGCTGTAGTGAGCGCTGCTCGCATGCAGTCCGCGTTTACCGCTGTCACGACCACCGAGATCGCGGGTATAACTCGCATAAAACAAATCGTTGAGTGCAAACGGATTGTCGTAAGAGAGAGTTGTTGTGCCTTGATATTTGCCGGTACTACTGACTCCGGAATCATCAGCGGCCAGACTGAGACGAAGCGGCATACGTTGGCGCCAGCTGACGACCACATCAGCGGTAGTGATTTTCGGATTAGTTGATTCCACTGGATTGGGTGCGATGCTCAGTTCGGCATCGACGGTGGGTACGCGACGTAGATTTTCCAGGCCTTGTTCAATTTCATATAGATTCAAGATATCGCCCGATTGCAACGGGAAGGCGGTGCTTAAGTTAACGTGCTCAGGAATTTTTCCATGAGCATTGGGCACGAGACGAATTTTCCCCAGGCGTCCGGGTAATAAACTTATTTGTAAGTCACCACTCGTTAGTTCTTGCGGCTGCACTAAGACACGTGTTGTCACCCAACCTTGCTGTGTGAGTGATGCTTGCAAGCGATGAAGTATGACGTTGATGCCATGGGATCCGAGACAGCGACCGATCGCGACATCTTCTGTGCCATTCACCGTGTGATCAACATGATTTAGCAGCCACTGAAAGCGTTCAGAGGCTTCGCCGATCAGGCTAATGCTGTGTATGTTGAAGCAAGGTGTTTCATCTAGCGGCAGGATTTCGTTATCGTCGCCTTCTTGCGCGTCTATGGTTGATGTGATGGGAGTAGATAAGCGCACATCAGGCCTGACCTCTTGCTGCTGTCGTAGCACGCGCTCCCGTTCTTGTTGGCGTAGCTGTTCTTGTGCAGCGATTGCAGCTGGGTTCGTTAACGGCGCGCTCTGTGCTCGCGTTACGCAGGGTAGTACACAGCTAAAAATGCCAACTAAAAGCAGTACTAGCCAGCTAGGTAAAGTAAGGCTATGCGATTGAAAAAAACGATCTGAAATGAATGATGGATCGTTACTTGATAAGGTTGTTTGAGATTTGTTGGACACGTTTTGTGAAGGTCATATTTGCAAAAGGAGCGTAGTTTCACAAAACTTTTAAATGTTTGCTTGCAGCTATTTAATTGCGCATCAAAAACATACGTATTTCACTTAAAACTCAAATAAAGTTGTGCTTAGACGTACATTTTTAAAAATAGCGTGTTCGATTTTCGATCACTTGAAACACATTTGAACTACGAGGAAGCAGACGAAAAAAAACCAACCGAAGCGGTTGGTTTTTTTAACGGAAGGGAGATTTAGTATTTTTATTTTGTCACAGCTAATTGCGATCGTTTACCACTCTTGAACGTGTAAAGCGTTAGCGTGCCATGCTTCATGTCCCCGCGCGCGTCAAATTCAATTAACCCCGTAACCCCCTGATAATTCGTTTTCGCGAGTTCAGGCAGATATTTTGCAGGCTCCACCGAATCGGCTTTCTGCATGGCTGCAGCCATCACCATTACGGCGTCATATACATACGGTGCATAGAGCTTGACGTCGGTGCTGAATTTTTTGCTGTAGGCTGCACGAAATTCATCCAAGTTTTTTTTCTGGTTCTCTTCGACGCCACCTGCTTCTGCGCATATGACCTGACCATCTGCCATACCATCACCAGCAAGTGAAGGTAGCTGCTCGGTACAGATACCATCGCCACCCATATATTTGGCTTGTATGCCTAGCTGTTTCATTTGTCTAAGCATTGGGCCTGCGACTGCATCCATACCACCAAAGAAAATCAAATCAGGATTTTTTCCTTTGATCGCTGTAAGAATGGCGTTGAAGTCGGTAGCTTTATCGTTGGTGTATTGACGGCCTACGATGTTGAGGCCAGCGGCTTTAGCTGATTTTGCAAATTCATCGGCGACACCTTGACCGTATGCGGTACGGTCATCGATGATGGCGACATTTTTTGCATGTAGTGTGCCAGCTGCATAGCGACCAAGCGCGCCGCCTAACTGCCCATCATTCGCAACGACCCGAAAAGCGCCTTTGAAACCTTGTTGTGTGTATTTGGGGTTGGTTGCTGAAGGAGAAATTTGCGGTATGCCTGCATCGTTGTAAATTTTAGATGCAGGTATCGTTGTGCCAGAATTTAAGTGGCCGATTACACCGTTAACTTTGGCATCGACTAATTTTTGTGCAGCCGCAGTACCTTGCTGAGGTGTGGCGGCATCATCTTCGCCAAGTAAAACAAACTTTATTTTTTTGCCACCGATACGCAGATTTTTTGTGTTGAGTACGTCAACGGCCATGCGTGCGCCGTTTTCATTATCTTTACCTAAGTGGGCGATTTGGCCAGAGAGTGGTGCTACATGACCAATTTTGACGATTTGTTCTTGTGCGTTGGCAGATGTAGCCAAAAAGAAGAATGTGAATAGTAAAGGTAGCCAGCGCATGGAATCTCCTGATCAGCTAAAACGAGAATAAAACAGAACGAAAGTCTATAACCAAAGCCTCGAACTTAGGCTTTATTATCTACGATTTATTCGTAAACCCATTTCATCATCAGAGCAGTGCGCGAGCTATGCACGAGCCGTGTAGCGAGTCACTTAGCGAGTTGCTTAGCTTTTGGAGTGACTTACCTGAGCCGGAGCTGAAATCATGGCGCGTGTGACGCTGGTCCGAGCCATGCCCGTAAAAGCAAAATCTAGCTCGGGTTGACGTCCAGAGACAATCTCTGCAATCGCACGTCCAGAGCCGCAGCCCATGGTCCAGCCTAGCGTGCCATGACCGGTATTTAAAAATAAATTTGAATACTTTGTTTTGCCGATATAAGGAATATTCGACGGTGTCAGCGGGCGCAAGCCAGCCCAATACTGAGCTTGGCTGTAATCGCAGGCATCAGGAAATAATTCTTTGGTGCGACGGGTAATAGCTTCGCATCGCACCGGATTTAATGCACGTGAATAACCATTGATTTCGCACGTACCTGCAACTCGCAATCGATCGCCTAGTCTGGAAATTACGAGCTTATGACCGTCATCAGTCATCGATACACGTGGTGCCAGTGCATTATCGATGACAGGGTAGGTAGCTGAATATCCTTTACCTGGGTAGATCATCAAATCAATCCCCAGTGGTTTTAATAAATGGGTCGAGAAACTACCCATCGCCACCACCACGCTATCGCCGCGTATCGTTTGGTGTCTGCCATGTTCATCAATGATTTCAGCGCCCACGATGCGTGCTGATGCACCCGTGCCTTCACTGATTAAGCGCGTAACAAACGTATTGAATCGAAATGTCACGCCTGCTTCGACACATTGTGACGCTAAGCCGGTGGTGAATTTATGCACGTCACCTGATTCATCGGTGGCAGTAAAATCGCCGCCCACAATTTTGTGACGTATTGGAGCCAGCGCAGGTTCGATGCGAATGACTTCGTTGGTATCGATCGTTTGGCGAGGGCAACCCAAGTCGCGCATTAAATTAGCGGCTGGGAGTGATTGTTGAAATTCTTTTTCGTCAGTATAGAAATGCAAAATACCGCGCGTCTCGCAATCGTACGCGATATTCGTTTCGGCACGAACTGCTTGCAGTGTTTGCCGACTGTATTCAGCAATCGCTAAAATTTGTCGTATGTTGTACGCCATGTGGCTGGGTGTGCATTGACGCAGAAATTCCATGCCCCAGCGCCATTGCAACCATTCAGCTCGCAAGCGAAATAACAAAGGCGCATCTTCGCGGCCTAGCCATTTCAATAATTTAAGGGGTGCTGATGGATTGGCCCAAGGCTCGGCGTGCGAAACAGAAATTTGGCCGCCATTGGCAAAACTGGTTTCTTGGGCAGCTCCGGGTTGACGTTCAAGTACGATCACTTCGTGACCGGCTTTTTGAAGAAACCAAGCAGAGGCGGTACCAACGATGCCTGCGCCTAGTACGATGACTTTCATGGATTATTTCCGTGGCATACAGCAGCAAGCCTATGCAGCTGTGTTATTAAAAACAGAAATTCTAAAGAGACTTAGTCGTTATGTGGCGTCATTTGCGCCACTGTGTTTATGTTGTTTGGCTATTTCAACTCAAAAAATGTTTAGTCCGCGTTCTTAGTACTTGTTCTTAGTGCGTGTCTATTGTTGCAGTCGAAGAAATTCTTCAGCAACGACCGTTCTGACTTGCTCAAGCAAGCGAGAATCTAAATCGCTGGCTAATTGTTGAGCAATCGAGA
>CANGFL010000120.1 GCA_947453015.1 Oxalobacteraceae bacterium
AAATCAAAGCTTCAATCAAATGGTGCACGATTTAAAACAAGTGGAATCAGACCGTGCAGTGATCTTAGCGGGCATCTCACATGATTTGCGCACACCGATTTCTCGCATGCTGCTTGAAGTAGAAATGGCAGGTTTGTCTGAAGAAGCACTTAAAGGTATGCAATCTGATCTGGGGCAAATGGAAGCCATCATTGCGCAATTTTTAGACTATGCTCGTCCTGCAGAGCCCGAGCGATTTATTCAGCATGACCTCGCAGCATCACTCAAAAAAATCGTCGGTGAATATCAACGCCGATCGGATATCAAGATAACGATCACTATCCCCGAAAAACTCAGCTTGCGCTGTAACGCCACCGAGATTGATCGACTGATACGTAATTTGATTGAGAATGCTAAGCGCTACGGAAAAACACCCGGCACATTAATCACCGATATTGATATCAACGCTTACCTTGAAGGATCAACGATACGATTAGAAATCGCCGACCATGGCATCGGTCTACCCGAAGACCAACTCAGTCATGTACTGCGACCATTCACTCGTCTTGATGCTGCACGTAGCCAGGCTAATGGTGCCGGTTTAGGATTAGCGATTGTTGATCGAGTTGTGCAACGCCACCAAGGACGACTAGAAATAAAAAACCGCGAGGCTGGTGGACTCGCGGTTTTTATTACTCTTCCTGCCTAATTTTCTGACTTAACTCAAAAGAACTATATTACGAAAGATCTTTCAGCAAAGCTGCGAGTGTTTCTTGTGGAATTTCTTCCACATGCACAGGGTAGTTAGGATGATCACAACCCATCATGATTTGCGCTCCACTTTTCAGCGCTGATTTCATATCAGGGGTGAGCTCAAAGCGCACGAAATGAACTGCTGATGTTTTTTCTTCTGTTTCGCGCTCAAGATCTTCATCAGCAATCGCATAAACGCGACTCTGACCTTCCACCTGAATAAACAAACGATCTTCAATACCGATCAACTTCGCCAGCGCCACTTTACGTTCTGCGACATTGCCATATTGGATCAGCATCGTCGCTTTAAAGTTACTACCATCTGGACACAAAGGGTTGTAGGCATCTAACTCAGATTGAATGCCGTCGTCTTCAAAAATTTTTTCAATGCGCAGCATTTCTTGAACTTGATAACGCAAAGTCAACTCATCTTCAAACAGCAAACAAACGTGGTTACCAAGATAAACGGTACGATGCTTTTTATGCTCAATCACCTGTTTACGAAAATCATTGCGCTGCTTCGAATACGTTTCCAGCGACATTAAGCTTTCACGGGAAATAATCATTGTGGACTCCTTAGAAAATCAAATAGCGTAAGCTTTACGCAGCAGGGTCAATGGATGAGCCATTTCAGCTTTTTTCAATCCATTCTCTTCCATACCCTGCGCAATGTGGTGTCCGGCGAGCTGGCAGTCGGATGAAATGTAATCCGGCTCATCATTAGCCATCGCCTTAAATACGGGTTTACCAATTTTCATTGAATTGGCATGAAACTCTTTTTTAACGCCATAGGTGCCTGCATGCCCAGAGCAACGCTCAACGATATTGAGTTTCGTGTCGGGCACTAGTTGCAACATGTCGGCGGTTTTACGACCCACGTTTTGTACGCGTGAATGACACGGTATGTGATACGAGATGTAGCCTAGTGAATGTTTGAAATCAGTATTCAACAAGCCATCGCGATTGCGCGCCACAAAATATTCAAACGGATCCCACATAGCTTGTTTCACTAACTGCGTATCAGCGCATTCAGGGAACATCAGCGGCAACTCTTGTTTGTACATGAGCGTGCACGAAGGGATAGGAGTCAGGATGGCATAACCTTCGCGCGCCAACTTCGCCAAATGAGGAATGTTGATCGCCTTTTTTTCTGCAACGCCTTCAAGATCGCCCTGCTCTAACTTCGGCATACCGCAGCAGGCTTCTTTATCGACCATCACATAAGGAATTTTATTGTGATCGAGGATCGCCAATAAATCATGACCAATACCCGGCTCGTTGTAATTCACGTAGCAGGTCGAATAGATCGCAACTTTACCAGGAGTGTTTTTACCTGCCGTAACCGGATAGTCGGCCGATTTTTTTGCACCCGAGCGGAATTTAGTACTCGCAAATTCTGGCAACCAGGCTTTTTTGTCGACACCCAAAACATTTTCTAGCAGCCCGCGAGTTGCTTGCGTTTTGTTCGCGGCATTTACTGCCTGCGTCACAATTGGTATGCCCGCGAATTTACCGAGGCCGTCTGTATTAGAAAGAAATTTATCGCGTGCTGTTACATGGCCTTGTTTGAATTTCACCGCCTTGGCACGCAACATCAAATGAGGGAAATCGAGATTCCATTCGTGCGGTGGTGTGTAAGGACATTTCGTCATGTAGCACAGATCGCACAAGTAGCATTGATCAACTACTTTCATGTAATCTTTTTTATCGACGCCATCGACTTCCATCGTCTCTGACTCATCAACGAGATCGAACAACGTGGGGAACGACTGGCACAACGACACGCATCGCCGGCAGCCATGACAAATATCGAATACACGCTCAAGCTCGGTGTTTAAAGCGTCTTCGTCATAAAACTCTTTGGAGACCCAATCAAGCGGATGCCGGGTCGGTGCTTCCAAATTACCTTCACGTGCCATAGTGGAATCTCTCGCAAGAAAAAAATCAGGGGATGTAAGACGGACTGCGCTGCAGGGAAGATTTTCTGCCTGACACAAACCTCTCTGCCACGCAGAGAGGTTTGTTCAGTTAGCTAGCGCGTCATGCGCAAACTACAGCAACAGACGCGCTACACAACAACGGTGGTGCTTGCTTAGTCGACCAGTGCGTCGAGAGCTTTTTGATAGCGATTAGCGTGTGAACGCTCTGCCTTAGCCAGCGTCTCAAACCAGTCAGCGATTTCGTCGAAACCTTCTTCGCGCGCTGTTTTAGCCATGCCTGGGTACATATCCGTGTACTCATGCGTTTCGCCAGCAACAGCTGCCGTCAGGTTTTGACGGGATGAACCGATTGGCAGACCGGTTGCAGGATCACCTACTTGCTCGAGATACTCGAGGTGACCATGGGCATGACCCGTTTCGCCTTCTGCGGTCGAACGGAACAATGCTGCCACATCATTTTGGCCTTCAATGTCAGCCTTGTTCGCGAAATACAAATAGCGACGGTTGGCTTGTGATTCGCCTGCAAAAGCGTCTTTCAGATTGGCTTCAGTTTTTGAGCCTTTCAGCTTGGACATGTGTATCTCCTTTGTAATTCGGTGGGGAAAACGCGGCGTCAGGACCATTTACTTGAGATAAAGCAAACGGCCAAGACTGAAAACCGACTGCGCAGTATAGGCTTTCAGGAGGGGATTGTGGCCTTATAAGACCAAAATCTCAAATTGAGGTTCTCAATCTAGGCGATTAAGAAAATCAATCGGATTTAAGTAAGCGCTAGATGAGAACTATTATCAACTACGGTAAATCAGGGCGATCGCGTCGGCGCCTATGCCTTCTTCGCGCCCCTCCCAACCCAGGCGTTCATTGGTTTTTGCCTTGATATTTACCTGTTCAGGGTCCAAATCAAGGTCAGCAGCGATGTGACTAATCATGGCGGGAATGTGCGGAGCCATTTTCGGTGCCTGAGCGATGACTGTGGCATCGATATTGCCGATTTCATAACCCGCTTCCCTTACTCGACGTCCGGCATCTTTGAGCAGCGTGCGTGAATCGGCACCTGCATAGTTAGGATCGGTATCGGGGAAATGTCGACCGATATCGCCCAAGCCCGCCGCTCCAAACAATGCATCCGTAATCGCATGTAGCAAGACATCCGCATCCGAATGACCGAGCAAACCCAATCGATGAGGAATTTTTACGCCACCAATAATCAGCACCCTACCGGGTACCAACGCGTGGCAGTCATAGCCTTGGCCAATGCGATACGGTGGCGCCTTTTTCATGCGATTCCTTTGATATAAAGCTCAGCCAGCAAAACATCGTGCGGCAAAGTGACTTTGAAATTCCGGGGACTACCTTCAACCAATGTTGGTTTGAGGCCTAATGCCTCCATCGCGCTCGCCTCATCCGTCACATGGCTGCCGCTTTTCAATGCTGATAATAACTGCGCATGTTTAAACATTTGCGGCGTTTGAGCCGCCCACAAACGCTCCCGCGACACCGTATGATCAGCATGGCCATCGGCATCGCTGCGCTTAATCGTATCCACCACTGGCAGCGCAAGCAAACCGCCGACCGGATGATCCTTTACCGCTGCAATGAGTTTATCTATCAGTGTCACAGTCAGGCCTGGGCGAGCGGCATCATGTACCAGTATCCAATCATTAGCATCCACCTGCGAATACATGGCCTGCAAACCATTCGTCACTGACGCTTGCCGAGTCGCGCCACCGCAGCGAAGTATCTGCGTGCGTGATTTCGTCGGAATATCCTCGATATACGCATCATCCGCGCTAACAACTACAAAAATCTGGTGAATCTGCGCGCAATCGACAAAGGTATCCATCACATGCTCAAGCATAGGCTTACCCAGCAGCTCAGCATATTGCTTGGGTACCGTGGCACCCATACGCGCACCCACGCCAGCGGCGGGTATTAATGCAATAAATCGCGGCACATTCATCAAACGTAACGAGGAAAAATCTTGAGGTGAACGGAAAGGCGCTTTCCGCGAACGCGTTGCTTCAGCCACGGGGAACTGAAACACCGTATTTTGATCGCATCTCTAAGAATCAAGAACTAATTTATAATCGTACTACGGTTTTTTAGTGTCATTTACTGTCAATCAAGCCTCGTATCCGGCTCCATGAGCCCTCACTCGCGAAGACAGTAGCGTCTTTGCAAACCATGCCCCTGAACTCAACCACCCCGCTACCGAAAGCTGGCAACCGATTTGTACTTCCCGCCCTGCATGGCGCGGGCGAAGCGTATGTGCTCGCGCAGGCCGCACACGCGCTCAAATCAGAGGGCCGGATGCTAACCATTGTGGTGGCTGATCCGCCAGATGCTCAGCGGCTTCTCACAGAAATACACTGGTTTGGGCAATCCGGCGAGCAAGCACTGCGATGCCACATGCTTCCCGACTGGGAAACGCTGCCCTACGACGCCTTCTCTCCGCATCAGGATCTGGTCTCAGAGCGACTCGCCACGCTGCACGAAATCCAAAATAAGCAGTGCGATGTGCTAATCGTGCCCGCCACCACGGCCTTGGTGCGCATGGGCCCACCCTCGTTTCTGGCTTCTTACACCTTCTTTTTTAAGCAAGGTGAGCGTCTGGATGAAAGTCGCCTTAAATCACAACTGACCCTA
>CANGFL010000121.1 GCA_947453015.1 Oxalobacteraceae bacterium
ACCCGGCATGGTGTGCGAAGGTGCGTATCCAACCGAAGAAACGGACGCACTGGTTCGTGTGTATCGTGCAGTCGATGAACTTTTACTCGGTGTTGCGCTGCTTGATGTGGGTGGCGTGCTCTCGCCACAGCGATTGGTTGCTGTGTCGGCGTCGGAGCAACGCTGATTACGCAAATATAATTTAGCCAACTGTAGTTGGCTAGTTCATCTTTATCAGTCTTAGTCCTCTAGATTTCCTCAAGAAAAACTTCGCAAGGAGCAGCTTTTATAGCTTCATAAAGCTTGTAGTCATTACCGTTGCTGAATCGACTAGGCATTGCCTTGCGTATATCAGGGGTCAACTAGATACCTTGACTCCTCAAGAGATCTTTAATTTTCTCGCGTACCTGATTTCTTTCCGAGCCCATACGCAAGAAATGGCCTAACCGCGCTAGCCGCGTGTCGTCTTTTTTAGGCAAACGGTGCAGTAACAAGGTTCCGTTATTGTGTTTTCCCGTGAAGAGAGTATTGGACTCTTTGCTATCCGTTGCAGCCAAAAAAGTCTTTAACCTGTCAACATTTAGGTCTTGGTCAAACCGGATATGTGTTGGTTTGAAGTTGCTATTCATGTTGGAATGTCTTTCAAAGGGTAGATAGGTGAAAGTAGTCGCTTAAACTTGAATTTCCTTGGGTTTTCCAGCGGACCCAAAAAAATAGTAACTTTTTTACATCTTTTGTTCCCTGGGGTTGCGGTCATCGATCTGAGGCGCAACTCATTGAAAATTCAAGGAATTTCACGGTTTTGACACGGAAAGATGGTAAACTCTCGGGTTCTCTAAACACCAGCCAAGCACCCTCATGTCCAGTACCGAACAACGCGCATTGCGCAACATCGCCATCATCGCCCACGTTGACCACGGCAAAACCACCCTCGTTGACCAGTTACTTCGCCAATCCGGCACCTTCCGAGAAAACCAGCAGGTAGATACCCGCGTCATGGATTCCAACGATCTTGAAAAAGAGCGTGGCATTACGATTCTGGCTAAAAACTGTGCGGTGGAATACAAAGGCACCCATATCAATATCGTTGACACCCCCGGTCACGCCGATTTCGGTGGTGAAGTGGAGCGCGTGCTGTCGATGGTTGACTCAGTTTTGCTGTTAGTTGATGCCGTTGAAGGTCCTATGCCACAAACGCGCTTTGTGACGCGTAAGGCGCTGGCTTTGGGTTTAAAGCCTATCGTCGTCGTGAATAAAATTGATCGTCCGGGCGCACGCCCTGAGTGGGTGATCAATGCAACCTTTGAACTGTTCGACAAACTCGGTGCTACCGAAGAGCAACTCGATTTCCCTGTGGTGTATGCCTCAGCATTGAATGGTTATGCGAGTCTGGAATCCGATGTGCGCGAGGGTGATATGACTCCCTTGTTTGACGCCGTTCTAAGACACGTACCGGTTCGTGATGATGATCCTGACGGTCCTTTGCAGCTACAAATTTCATCGCTCGATTATTCGTCGTATGTCGGCAAGATCGGTATTGGTCGTATCAGTCGTGGTCGTGTCAAAGCGCTGCAAGAAGTCGTGATCATGAATGGTCCTGATTCAACGCCTGTTAAAGCACGTATCAATCAAGTATTGAAATTCAAAGGTTTAGAGCGCGAAATCGTGACTGAAGCGTGGGCCGGTGACATCGTACTAATCAATGGTATTGAAGATTTAGGTATTGGTACGACCGTTTGTGCGCCAGATACGCCTGATGCATTGCCTATGCTGACTGTTGATGAACCCACCTTGACCATGAACTTCATGGTGAATACTTCGCCACTGGCCGGTCGTGAAGGTAAGTTTGTTACCAGCCGTCAGTTACGCGAACGTTTAGATCGTGAATTGAAGGCTAACGTTGCATTACGCGTTGCGCCGACTGATGACGATACGATTTTTGAAGTGTCGGGTCGTGGTGAATTGCACCTGACGATTTTGTTAGAAAACATGCGTCGTGAAGGATACGAGTTGGCTGTATCACGTCCACGCGTTGTTTTTAAAATGGTCGATGGCGTGCGTCACGAACCCTTTGAAAATCTCACCGTTGATGTAGAAGAAGTTCATCAAGGCGGTGTGATGGAAGAACTTGGTCGTCGCCGTGGTGATCTGCAAGATATGCAGCCCGATGGTAAAGGTCGTGTGCGTTTGGAATACCGTATGCCAGCTCGTGGCCTGATTGGTTTCCAAGGCGAATTCATGACGCTGACTCGCGGCACAGGCTTGATGAGTCATGTGTTTGATGCGTATGGTTTGGTTGATCCAACTAAAGGTGAATTAGCTGGCCGTCGTAACGGTGTGTTGATTTCGCAAGACGATGGCGCTGCGGTTGCTTACGCATTGTGGAAATTGCAGGATCGTGGCCGTATGTTTGTTAGCCACAATGATCCCGTGTATGAAGGCATGATCATTGGTATTCACTCACGCGATAATGATTTGGTGGTGAATCCGATTAAAGGAAAACAGCTTACTAACGTGCGTGCTTCAGGTACTGATGAAGCGGTTCGTTTGGTGCCACCGATTGAGCTGACGTTGGAATACGCCGTTGAGTTTATTGAAGATGATGAACTCGTTGAAATCACGCCTAAGAGCATTCGCTTACGTAAGCGCTTCTTGAAAGAGCATGAGCGTAAAAAAGCATCACGCGAAGCGGCGTAATAGCAGTGACTGAAAATAAAAAAGCGCCTCAGGGTGCTTTTTTATTGCGTCATACAAGTTCTTTATTTTATGGATTGAATGACTTCAGATAGCGTACTGAACAAGGTATCGATTTGTTCATGGTTGATGATCAGCGGCGGCGAGAGCGCGATGATATCGCCTGTGGTTCGTATCAATAAATTTTTCTCCCAGAAGCAGCGCTCAAAAACTTCATAAGCGCGCGCCGTTGGCTTGCCGGGCAGGGGTTCCAACTCTATACCGCACACCAGACCTAAGTTACGTATATCTTTGACATGCGGCAGGCCTTTAAGTTGGTGTGCAGCTTGCTCAAATGCGGCCGACATACTCGCAGCACGTTCAAATAATTTTTCATCGTTATATACCTGCATCGTCGCGATAGCGGCAGCGCAGGCAAGCGGATGGCCGCTGTAGGTATAGCCGTGATAAAACTCAATGCCGTTCTCTGGAGCCGATTGCATAAACACATCGTGTATCGATTGTTTAGCGATAACAGCGCCCATTGGCACCGCTGCATTGGTTAAACCTTTAGCGCAGCAAATCAGATCAGGAATGACGCCAAAGTAATCTGCAGCGAAAGCAGACCCTAAGCGACCAAAGCCAGTGATAACTTCATCAAAAATGAGCAAGATGCCGTAGTTGTCGCAGATAGTGCGCAGCTTTTCTAAATACCCCTTAGGTGGAATGATGACGCCTGTCGAACCTTGTACCGGTTCGACGATAAGTGCAGCCACCGTCGCAGGATCATGCAATGCGAGTAATCGCTGTTCAAATTCATCCGCAAGCTCAGCGCCGTGCACAGGCAAGCCCTGTGAAAACGCATTGCGCGAAATATCTAGCGGGTGACGCAAATGATCGACCGCCGATAACGACGGACCAAAATGTTTTCGATTACCCGCAATACCGCCGACGGCGATACCGCCAAAACCTACACCGTGATAACCACGTTCTCGGCCTATGAGCTTAGTGCGTAAACTATCGCCACGCATGCGGTGATACGCGAGCGCCATCTTAAGTGCGGTGTCGACGGCTTCGGAGCCACTGTTACAGAAAAAAACACGATTCAAACCTTCAGGCGCCATGTGCGCGAGAGCGGTGGCCGCTTCAAAGGCTTTTGCATGTCCCATTTGAAACGGGGGTGCAAAATCCAACGTCTTTGCTTGAGCGATGATCTGTTCAGTGATCGTGGGATGAGCATGTCCCGCATTCACACACCATAGCCCCGCGGTACCATCCAGAATCTGGCGACCATCTTCAGCGGTGTAGTACATACCTGCGGCGGACTTCATTAAGCGTGGTCGTGCTTTGAACTGCCGATTGGCGGTGAATGGCATCCAGTAGTGAGAGGTATCTATGGGCATCGTGTCGTCTCCGCGAGCAAAGTGCCCACACTTTACTGCAAATTGTCGGGCATACGCCGGCACCGGTACAATGCGGTCTGTCGCATTGCATCAAATATCAACCTCTGTGAATCGTTCAACTTCTCTACCCCCGCGCCGACTTTCCGTTGCTCCAATGATGGATTGGACGGATCGTCATTGCCGCATGTTTCATCGTCAGATCACACGGCACACCTGGCTCTACACTGAGATGGTCACGACCGGAGCCATTATTCACGGTGACAAGGCACGGCATTTAGATTTCAACGAAGAAGAACATCCGGTTGCTTTGCAATTAGGTGGAAGTGAACCAGACGATCTTGCGATAAGCGCTAAATTTGGTGAGCAGTGGGGCTATGACGAAATCAATTTAAATTGCGGTTGTCCGTCAGAACGCGTTCAGCGCGGAGCGTTTGGTGCGTGTCTGATGGCTGAGCCAGCACTTGTCGCCGATTGTGTCAAAGCGATGCGTGATGCTGTCACCATCGACGTCACAGTCAAGCATCGTATTGGTATTGATGAGATTGATTCGTACGACTTTGTAAGAGATTTTGTAGGTACAGTCGCACAAGCGGGTTGTAAAACGTTTATTGTTCATGCGCGTAACGCGGTACTTAAAGGTCTTAGCCCCAAAGAAAATCGAGAGATTCCTCCTTTGCGCTATGAACGCGCTTATCAGTTGAAGAAAGATTTTCCTGAGCTCGAAATTATTATTAATGGCGGCATTACAGAGTTAAATGAAATTGATGAGCATCTACAGCATGTTGATGGAGTGATGTTGGGTCGTCAGGCCTATCACCATCCGTATTTGCTAGCGTCATTTGATCATCGCTATTATGGTGATACGGCAAGCATTCGTACGCGAGATGAAATCCTTCACGCCATGCTGCCTTATATACAGAGTCAATTAGCGACGAGCGGGCCTCGCCTGAACAGTATTACTCGACATATGTTAGGGCTGATGGCCGGATTACCTGGTGCGCGCGCCTTCCGTCAGCGGCTATCGGATTCCAAACAACTCGCTAGCGGTGATCCTGCCTTGCTGCTTCGTGCAGCTGAGGCTATGAAACTCAAATAGCCTACGTCGTAGTTACAACCACCCGTAGTGCATTTTGATGTAGCTTTTGCTTGCATCACATAGCCGCACACGCTCTCAAATCTTGCGTTTTGTTTCTGCGATTGCTAAATCGCAGAACCTCTCCTTAAATACAGAACCTTACCTACACTGCATAGTC
>CANGFL010000122.1 GCA_947453015.1 Oxalobacteraceae bacterium
ATTAGCAAAGAGCATCAGCAAGAGGTTATTGGGATTGTTCAAAATGAGCCCGACATTGCGATGGACTATACCGCTCACGCAATGCGGGGGCTGGCTGAAAATGCGATTACATTGCTACCCAAAGAAAAAGCGCGCGCGCGCAGGTATTTGATGGCCAAGTTTGAAGGAGTGGTCAATGACAATGATGTTGATGCATATAACTTTGGGAAAAAAGTAAAAGATTTTGTAGGGCTTTATCCTATATCTTCCGTTAATTTGGGTGCTCAGGAACGAAAAGAATTCATTAAGCCGGAATGGTTAAGGGCAGTATTACAAGAATTCTTTAATCCGGCGATAGCTAGTAAGCGGGTGCGATTCAATTTTTCAGTGCAGCAAATAGTCTTAGCACCACTTCAAAATCGCAATAGTATTTTTAGTCAAAATCGTCGTAATGAAACTGTCTACATCCCGCGCGAAGTTGACGAGGTTCGTGGCTCGTCCATACGAATTATTTCTGAACTTTTCAATAATCTTAAAAAAAATTCTAAGCAAACTTACTCGGGACCCATCATTGAATTAATTATTAAAAATAATATTACGGCCGTACATGAGATTGATAAGTTACCTGCAGAATTACACATCGATTTAATCGATGCTAGCGGAATGCGAGCAAGCTCAAGGAAGTTTAACCAAACGCCACACCGAAATAATGCACTTTATTTAGTAGGTAGTTTCGATTTGGCGCCCTTATCAACGTATTTAGCCAACAATTCCTGCAAGCTCACGACGTTGATTCTTCATGATTGCAACTTAGATACCTCTGCATTAACTGAGCTGGCAATTGGCTTAGAAAAAAATACCTCACTCAAAATGCTGGATCTTTCTAAAAATCTGATTCGAGGCCCTGGTATTGCTGGGCCTCATGCCTATGATGGGTTGATGCTATTTGCCAGCATTCTGGCTACTTCGGCTAACCTTCTGCATCTGAATTTAGCTAATTGCAGCTTGCACGATGAAGGCGCGACTATACTTCACCAAGTACTAGAACTTCACCCGCTATTAAAGACAACATTCAATGTGAGCGGGAATATGATTTCTCACAATCATGCGATTTGGGGCGATAAACGCTTTATTGGCGGTTCTAGTGCGCAAGTTAATTTAAACTAAAGCTAGTCCGCATCATTATTTAAAGGGTTTCATCGCATGCATGCATCTGCCGAACTACTTTCCACCAGCATGATTGTGTGGAATGAGGATGAACAAGACTGCAACGCACGCTGGCAGTCGGATTCGGGATTGGCGCCTCCCAAGCGGGTAGTGGTTGCAGACGATACCTTGACGGCGGATTCGGCGTATCGATTGGCATGTGAAGGCGTGGGTATTTTATGGCGTGGCGACTTTCAAAATGCACGTCAATTACTGCAGGCACTAGTCCGTCGAGTTGAGCGGCCATCTAAGAAAAGCCATCGTGTCAAAGCGAATACCCCAGCAGCAGGGACTAAAGACGCCTTTAATTTATATCGGCTATCGCAATCACAGCGTGCTCGTACGTTGGGCATGTTGTTGATTCCTTTCGATGCGGGGCACCGTATTCCTTTGCGACGTGCTCCCGATGTCAGTCAGGCATGTAATGAGGCAATGGGCCAGTCAGATACATCGTATGTGATGTCGTTGCGTGAACTGTTAGGCATTATTAGCGCGCATGAATGGCGCAAAAAAGGGATAGAGATCTCGGTTCTGCTAGGTGATGGTAGTGCTCAGCGCATTCATGCGCATTACGGCGTGTTTGCACCGCTGCGTGGAGAGTATCTTCCCTTAGTCGCTGAAGCTAAATTACCAGTGGCTTTCAAAAAAGATGCCGTGGCATTTGATATTGGTACGGGTACTGGTGTGCTAGCTGCGTTGTTGGCTCAGCGAGGATTTGCTCGCGTGATAGCGACTGATTTAAATCCGCGTGCTTTGCAATGTGCGCGTGAAAACATGCAGCACTTAGGTTTGAGTAAACAAGTAGACGTGATGGAAGCTGATTTATTTCCATCGGGGCGAGCAGCATTGGTGGTGTGTAATCCGCCTTGGTTGCCAGCGCGGCCAACCTCGGCACTCGAGCAAGCGGTGTTTGATCCTGATAGCTCGATGCTGCGCGGTTTTCTTGCCGGCGTTGCTGAGCATCTGATCGAGGGTGGTGAAGCATGGTTGGTACTTTCAGATTTAGCTGAACGTTTGGGCTTACGCAGTCGCAATGAATTATTAGAATGGATGAAATTGGGTGGATTGAACGTAGTAGAGCGCTTAGATGCTCGCCCAACACACAAAAAAATAGCTGATGAGAACGATCCATTACATGCAGCGCGCGCAGCTGAAGTAACTTCTTTATGGCGACTCGCCGCTGTTTGATGTAAAGCATAAAGAGGAACTTGTCGCAAAAACATTGTTACAGAGGGCTTCCCTATCAATTGGAAAGTTCTCACTTCATGTCTATTTCGCGCCAGTCAGTAGAAAAAAATTGTCAACCGCAGGTACACGACGATTCGCTCGACGGTAAGCGAAATAAATGTAATGTTTCAGGTGATGATGCTCCGGTCATGGCTCAACGCGCTACCCATGCGGAAGCTCACGAAGCGTTGAAAATAAATTTCTTTTCTGCGATTCCGATAGAAGTTCGTCTTCAACTGCTGCATTTTTTGGTTTATCGTCGCCATCCCGTAACAGCTAGCGATGATCTGATTAGCTATACAAAAACGTGCAAGGCTGGTTTAAACGATGTGAATGCCTACCATGAAATAGTAAGTGATCCACAACAGGCTTTGCTGGCAAGTCGATCATTGATAAAACGGGCATGGGCGCAGGCGCTGGCACATGGGATCTCAAACAGAGCGATCATGTTTGTGCAGGCCTTACAAAAATCATCTTCAATCTATACAGCGGTTTATCTCGATGTGCGAGGAGATACCACCTGGCTACCGTATAAAAACTATCAAACAAGAGATAGGTTGCCATTTAATCCAACGGTGCTTGGTCCTGAAAGCATTACCGCAGCCATGCATTCTGAGAGGCTAAATTTTATACATCTAACGTGTGGATTTCCTGAGGGCGAGGGCAAAGTTAACAATGCGTATCACGCCAGCTTTGATTACTTTGATGATTATATGAAAGGCTGTTTTGGATCATTGATAGATGGTTGTGCCGAACGTATAAATAAAAATGGAACACCACCGGACATTTTTTTAGAAGTATTCGAGCTAACGCTACAAGACTTCGTAAGCTATCTCGATAATCCTAAATTAAAACTAACACTATCGGGCTTATACCTACACGGCGCGATGGAAGGTGTTTTTGATACGAGCTATCTTCAAGAAAGTCACCGTCTTCAATTAGAAGGCCCGAGTCAAATTGATTCTGCTGTGTGGTCAGAGTGTATTGAGAAAATTGGCAAGCTTAAGTATTTGCATTTGCAGGGCTGGGGTGGTGACACCATGATTGATGGTATCGCTAGCTGGATCAAAGATAATCAGTCCTTGGAAGAATTGCATCTGACGAGTTGTTGTTTGGGGAATGCCTCTATAGGCAGGTTGTATCTGGCGCTGACACAAAACGCCAATTTAAAACGTCTGGCTCTCGACGGCTATCATTATTTTGATAACGCAGGCGAAGCAGAGCTTGCGACTCTTTTGAAAGAAACCTCCGATTTAGTACTCATTTTAGGACGCAAAATTTCAGCCGCCGGTCCTTTGGAACCCTATCGTCTGGAAGGTCGCGTCATTTGTGATCGCTATCCCCAAGCAATGAGTGATTTTCCTGAGATTTATGGTGAACTGGATTTTTTTTCTAGCGCTAATCAATGAGGATTGATATTTTTCTAACGGAGTAGTTGACCCAATAGGTTGTTATCAATACTGGACTAGTCACATCTGGCTGCCACAGGCGCTATAATCAAGCCCGCTGTAATCATTGCAGCCAAACGCTAGGGGTCTCGGTGGTTTTGCCGAGTGAGATATACCCTTGAACCTGATCTGGGTAATGCCAGCGTAGGGAAGCGACGGTCGAGTCCTTATTCTCCTCATCGTGCTTTCTTCGCTGTTTTGAGCAAAGGAAGTCCATGAACGCCAATCCTCAATTTTTAGCTGCGACGGCCACGGTCGATGAAGCCGCCATTCAGCCCTTGCCGAATTCACGCAAGATTTATGTATCCGGTTCGCGTCCTGATATTCGTGTGCCCATGCGTCAAATTACGCAGAGCGATACACCAGCCTCCTTTGGCGCAGAAAAAAATCCACCGGTGTTTGTGTACGATACATCCGGTCCGTACACCGACCCCACGGTCAAGATAGACATACGTTCAGGTTTGGCGCCCTTGCGCGCTGCCTGGATAGCTGAGCGCAACGATACCGAAGAGTTATCTGGTCCTACGTCCGATTACGGTATCGAACGTTTGAGCGACCCCAAATTAGCTGAGCTGCGTTTTAATTTGCATCGCAAGCCTCGTCGTGCCAAAGCAGGCAAGAACGTCACACAAATGCATTACGCGCGTGCTGGCATTATCACACCAGAAATGGAATACATTGCTATCCGCGAAAATCTGTGCCGTAAAGAGTACCTAGAAAATCTGAAGTCCTCTGGCCCGAATGGCGCCAAGTTAGCCGATCTCATGGGTAGGCAGCATCCCGGACAATCGTTTGGAGCGTCGATACCTGCAGAAATTACGCCTGAATTTGTTCGTAGTGAAATCGCACGTGGTCGCGCCATCATTCCAAACAATATTAATCACCCAGAAAGCGAGCCTATGATCATTGGCCGAAATTTTCTGGTGAAGATTAATGCCAACATCGGTAATTCAGCGGTGACTTCATCGATTGGTGAAGAAGTTGAAAAAATGACGTGGTCGATACGCTGGGGTGGCGACACCGTGATGGATTTATCGACAGGTAAACATATTCATGAAACCCGCGAATGGATTATTCGTAATTCGCCGGTACCGATTGGTACAGTGCCGATTTATCAGGCTTTAGAAAAAGTGAATGGCAAGGCGGAAGATCTAACCTGGGAAATTTTCCGCGACACGTTAATCGAGCAAGCTGAGCAAGGTGTAGATTACTTCACCATTCATGCCGGCGTTTTGCTGCGCTATGTACCACTCACTGCCAAGCGTATGACCGGTATCGTTTCGCGCGGTGGTTCAATTATGGCGAAATGGTGTTTGGCGCATCACAAGGAATCGTTCTTGTATGAGCATTTCGAAGACATCTGCGAAATCATGAAAGCCTACGATGTAGCTTTCTCATTAGGCGATGGTCTGCGTCCCGGTTCTATTTATGACGCGAATGATG
>CANGFL010000123.1 GCA_947453015.1 Oxalobacteraceae bacterium
GCTAGTGCATCGCACGAGGAACTGACTGCACCGAATGGCTACTCAGCGTGCATGCCTGATACGCCACTACAAACACCATCTCTTGTTGAGTCAGACTTAGAGACTCTTCAGCCCACAAATCAGATACCCACATCGCTTCCACGCTTTGAAGGGGTCATATCGTGCGCCAGTCCAACTGCCACGCTACCGACACATCTTTCAGAGCGACGAAAAAAATTTCGTAAGGTGCGACTCGACATTCACGAAAACGTCACCGTCCAGATCGCGAATACACCAGAATTAAAACATGCTGCTAATGAAATATTACGAAGCAAATATGAAACCCAAGGCTACGATACGGCTTTTATCAACGATCCCAAAAGAGTAGGCAACACTCGTTTACTTACTTTACTGGCGATGAAAGGCGCGCGAGCTTCGGGCACGTGCTCTCTCTTGTTGGACCATCCTAATGGCAGTCTTAGTGCTGACCACCTTCATTTACATTATCTAAACGAGCTACGAAGACAGGGAAGATGCTTAATCGAGATAGGTCAACTAGCGATCGAATCAGAGCCAACTAACAGTACAGGCCGGATCACGCTGGCGGCATTGTTTAGCTACATTGCTCTATGCGCAAATTATTTTTGGAACTACAAACCCTTCATAGTCATGGAGGTTGCACATCGACATCTCGATTACTGGAAAAGTTTAGGATTTACAGTACTTGTGGAAAAAACTTGGTGCGAAAGGGTCAATATACCTTGCGCATTAATCGGTCTTGACTGGATCAGCGGGTGGCAATTATTAAAAAATGAATGGCAAAACTCGCTCAAAGGAAGTCACGATTCAAATCTATTTCTTATAGCAATAAGACGTTTAGCTCGTCATTTCATTCCTTGGGAAGATGTTGAAGGAATCATGCATCGCATGACTGTATTACAAGATAAAAGTAATTTTTGAATCGTGTCTCGGATTTATTGTTTTTACTATCGCGCGTGCTTAATCGTTTTGCAGGTGGCTCAGACGTGTTGTGGGAAAAAGGGCGCAATAAAGTGTGAGATGCGCTATGCACTAGCTCGTCCGAGCTAGTGCATCGTTCGAGGAACTGCCCGCACCGAATGGCTACTCAGCATGCATGCCTGATACGCCACTACAAACACCCTCTCTTGATGAGTCAGATTTAGCGACTCTTCAACCAACAAATCAGATACCCACTTCCCTTCCACGCTTTGAGGGGATCATATCGTGCGCCAGTCCAACTGCCACGCTACCGACACATCTTTCAGAGCGACGAAAAAAATTTCGTCAAGCGCGACTCGACATAGATGAGAACGTCACCCTACAAGTCGCGGACACCCCGAAACTAAAACAGTTGGCCGCAAAACTATTACGGAACGAGTACAAAAAATTAGGGTTCGACACGAGCTTTATCGACAATCCGACAAATACATCCGATGGACGCCCACTAACATTATTAGCAAAAGAAGGTGTGGGGGTCTCGGGTACGTGTTCGCTCATGTTAGACAGACCAGGTTTACGCCTCGGCGCAGACCAAAATCATGAAGCTTACCTAAACTTTTTACGTCAAGAAGGTAAATGTTTGATTGAAGTATGCAGATTAGCGGTCGCCTCAGAACTCTCCGACAGTACTAGTCGAGTCGTACTAGCAGCGTTGATCGGCCACACATTCTTGTGCGCCAATTATTTTCAAGGTTACCGACCTTACCTAATTATCGAGGTCAATCCTCGACATACCAACTACTGGAAAAGTCTAGGATTTGACGTGCTTGTTGAGAAAAGCTGGTGCGAGAGAGTCAATCAACCCTCAGTACTTATTGGTTGTGACTGGCCTAAGCTTTGGAAATTAATCAAAGTTGAATGGCAGCAGCAACTCAGAGGAAGTCATCCTAATAATTTAATACCCAAAGCTGTACGACGCCTCGTTCGAAATTTTATTCCTTGGGGAGAGGTGGAAGGAATCAACCGTCGAATGACTATTTTTCAACATAAAAGCATCTCATCTTAAACAATTAGTCAGAACAAAAATGAACGAACATATGTTTGATTATGCCCAAGCATTTAGTCGCAACTGGGGATGGATAACTGAAGCAGAACAATTACGGCTGCGGTATGCCACCGTAGCCATCGGTGGAATGGGCGGAGTCGGCGGCCATCACTTGCTAGCACTCGCACGAATGGGTATAGGAAATTTTCGAATTGCAGATTTCGATCATTTCGAACTCGCTAATTTTAATCGCCAATCAGGCGCAACCCTTGACACATTAAATTTATCCAAATGCGACACGATGGCCGCTATGGCACATGCTATCAACCCAACAGCTAAGATTGAAGTCTATAGACAGGGCTTAAGTGCTGCCACACTTGATAAGTTCCTCAAAGGAGCTGATGTGTATATCGACGGACTAGATTTTTTTGCATTCGACATACGCGAAAAAACCTTTGCGGCTTGCTCGAGGTTGAGAGTCCCTGCAATCACAGCCGCCCCACTGGGAATGGGAGCCGCTTGGCTATGTTTCATTCCAGGAGAAATGGATTTCGAAACCTACTTTCGGTGGGGTAACCATCGAGATTCAGAAAAAGCATTGCGATTTTTAGTGGGCCTTGCGCCGTCGCTAATGCATCGCTACCTAGCAGATCCTAGCCAAGTAAATTTAGAAAAAGGCACTGGTCCATCGACATCAATGGCTTGCTACCTTTGCGCAGGAGTTGCAGTAACTGAGGCCATTAAAATTTTGCTGGGTCGAGGCAAATTAACTCCTGCTCCCCATGGCCTTCACTTTGACGCCTATTTAGGAAAATTCAAGCGTACCTGGCTACCATTGGGAAATGCCAATCCACTACAAAAAATTCGTATGCGTGTCATACGGCGCATCTTAAACTCTAACTTATAAATTTCTATGAACGAATCGCCAGTCATTCGCATCCTCAATCTAGCCAAATGGACGCCTAGTGGAGACAACACTCAACCCTGGCGATTTGAGATCATCGATGATTACCGCATTGTGGTGCATATTCAATATGCTCAAGAAATAGTCGTATACGATCTGAATGATCAAAATACACTATTAGCTATTGGAGCTTTGCTACTAACGATGGAATTAGCTGCCACTGCGGAAGGCTGTCAGATGCATGTCCAACATAGGCAGCATGCGCAAGGAAAATTACTCGCTATTGATATCAGATTCTCGCTCGACCAAACGATACAAGTAGATCCCTTAGTTTTAGAAATACCCCGCCGCGCAGTTCAACGCAGGCCGCTGTCGATGCGCAAACTGACGCATAGTCAAAAACAAAGTCTGCAGCAAGCCGCTGGTAAGCATTACACCATTCATTGGATGGAATCTTTGCCGCAGCGAATACGGATGACTAAACTCATACTCCAAACGACCCGTATACGATTAAGAATCCCCGAGGCCTACCCCGTTCATAAATCAATTATCGAATGGAATGCTCAATACAGCCTTGATCGCATCCCAGATGCTGCTCTCGGACCAGGACCCATTAATCTAAAAATTATGCGTGCGGTACTCAGTAGTTGGGAGCGTGTACAGTTTTTAAATCGTTATATTGGCGCGGCGTGGTCGACGTCGTTACAACTGGACGGCTGGACGGCACTTTCTTGTGGCGCGCACATGCTTATGTTGCGCGATCAAAAACCACTAACTGATGAGGATTTCATCGATATTGGTAAAGCAGTCCAGCGTGTATGGTTGACAGCGACACAACTAGATTTATGGCAGCAACCGGAAATGGTTATACCTATATTTGCACGCTATATAAGTGAGAACGTACCATTCACAACGCTTACCGATCAGCTTCAAGAAGCCGCATCAGCAAAAAAGAAGCTGGGGGAAATTATTGACACAGATACTGATCGTGTCGTGTGGGTAGGACGACTGGGATTTGGGCCTGCACCAACCGCTCGGGCGCTGCGTCTACCGCTGGAAAAATTAATTATTTCCAAGCCTATTGGCCAGCACACGCTTTAATGGATACAAGGACAGGAGCGGCTTATCTTAGAAAAAATACCGCTTCTTTTAATCAGCGACTATTAGCAACCAATCGTAGCTCAGGTGTGTTTAAACGCTGATTCACTGACGCTGTAATACCCGCCGCATCCAACCCGCACTGTGCAAGCAATTGCGTTGCATCGCCATGATCAATAAATTTATCGGGCAATCCCAATTGCAGTATCGGTTTGACGATACCGGCGGCTGACAACGCTTCAGCAACTGCCGAGCCCGCACCACCCATAATGCTGCCCTCTTCTATCGTGACTAGCAAATCATGACTGGCTGCTAGCTCAGCAACCAATGCTGTATCTAAGGGTTTGATAAAACGCATATTGGCGACGGTGGCATTCAAGGTCTCAGCCGCTTGCAATGAAGGCGCGAGCATGGTGCCAAAAGCGAGTATCGCTACGCCTTTACCCTGACGACGAATTTCGCCCTTGCCCATTTCTATACTGGTTAATTCAGTCTCAACCGTGGCACCTATGCCTGCTCCACGCGGATAACGCACCGCCGCAGGGCCTCGATATTGATAGGCTGTCGTAAGCATTTTGCGGCACTCGTTTTCATCGCTCGCTGCCATCACGACCATATTCGGAATGCAACGTAAAAACGCCATATCGTAATTACCCGCATGCGTTGCACCATCGGCACCAACTAAACCAGCGCGATCGAGTGCAAAGGTCACATCGAGATTTTGTAGCGCAACGTCATGAATTAATTGATCGTAACCACGCTGCAAAAACGTTGAGTAAATCGCGACCACAGGTTTTAAACCTTCGCATGCCATACCGGCTGCAAAAGTAACAGCATGTTGTTCTGCGATACCCACATCGTAGTAACGATCAGGGAATTTTTGCTCAAACTTCACCATGCCAGAACCTTCACGCATAGCGGGTGTGACAGCGACTAATTTTTCATCGTGAGCTGCCATGTCGCACAACCAATCACCAAAGACTTGCGTGTAAGTCATTTTTCCAGCAGCAGCTGGTTTGATACCTTCGCTCGGATTGAATTTACCAGGACCGTGATAAAGAATAGGATCAGCTTCAGCAAGTTTGTAACCCTGACCTTTTTTAGTCACCACATGCAAGAACTGCGGACCTTCAAGGTTCTTAAGATTTTGCAGCGTAGGTATCAGTGATTCCAAATCATGGCCATCGATAGGGCCAATGTAGTTAAGGCCAAATTCTTCGAACAAGGTAGCAGGAACCAACATGCCTTTGGCGTGTTCTTCAAAACGCTTGGCGAGTTCACGCATAGAAGGTGGCAACATAGATTTACC
>CANGFL010000124.1 GCA_947453015.1 Oxalobacteraceae bacterium
AAGACAAAGTTTGGCCGACCGGTTTAACGGAGGCTGAATCAGAAGAGATACACCGTCATCTGATCCAAGGAACGCAAATTTTTGGGATGATTGCAGCATTCGCCCATTTACTTGCGTATATCTATTCACCCTGGCTTCACTAACCCTCGGGGAGACTAGAAATGATTTATGGAAAAATGTGGTGCGTAGTAAAGCCATCGGTGGGTATTCCCATCATCATCGGTGCGGTCGCAGTTGCGTCCTTCTCGGTGCATTTGGCACTGACCCTGAATACCACTTGGGTCAAAAAATTCCTCAATGGCAGCGCTGCTCAAGTATCGAGCATCCAAACAGAGGCGCCACAAGTGGCTTCTCTGACATTGCAGGAAGCGGGACGAAAATAAGTTTCATCCCTCGTGGTTCGGGACCTCGGGGTTCCGAACCACGGCTCTTCCCGCAAACATAAGCGATATTTGCAGGAACTCGAATTCAAGATCAGTGAGACCTACGGGCGAAGTAGCTGCTCAGGGGAACAAGGATCGCAGCAGTGATGGCCAACAGGCATGTGACCGCTCTGGAGCGGAATTATTCACCTTTGGCGGTTTTCGGCAATAATACGGGGTAGAAGAATTTTAAGAGCTTAGACTTAGGTGCTTATGAGATCAAGCAGCACCGTATTAATCCACCAGACATTCATTGGGAGAATCGCATGAAAATTTGGCAAATTTTGTTGGTAATGTGGGTTGTAGGTGGTTGTTTCATGTTGGCTAACCATTTCAACCGCCAAAATATTGAGCGTGACAGAAAAAGATAAGTAATTAATTTTCTTCAGCTTAAAAAAAACCGCAGCTAGTGCCGCGGTTTTTTTTTGCTTAGCGCTTTGGTAAAACGCCTTGCGTTTGTTTTATCAGTGCCTATTTAGCTTTTGCCATCTAAGATGACAATGCTGCCTTCCAGCTCACCACCTTTGCGAATTTCCAGATCCGCATAAGCAATCGTGCCTTTTACAGTGCCGGTAGATTCAACTAACAGCGAGGTTTTAGCGGTGATGGACTTCTCCATTAAACCTGCTACCTTGACGTGATTAGCGACTGCATTACCCGTCACCACACCATTGGGAGTGACGTTGATTGTTTCAGCGGTCAGTTGACCTTCTGCCCTGCCATCGACGAAAGCCTCGCCAGGCACATGGAAAACGCCACTGATGGTCACACCCTTACCGACCTGCAGGTTTCCAAAGTCTTGATCCACTGCCATTATTTACTCCGTTAAAAATACAAAAAGAGAAAAACATTCCAAGCCCGACTATAAGTGAAATCGCAGTAATCGCCGCATGATTTTTAAAACTAATTTTACGAGTTGACGGATAGTTTGATTTATTCGTCAGTAAGGCGTCAGTTTCACAAAAAATGCCCCATTATCATGCGAGAAAGTTATCTGATTTCTAATGAGTGTTAGCGAGCATAGGTATAAATAGCGTAGGTGGAAATACGAGTCCCTATTTTTTAATGATTAGTTAGCTCGTTAGCAGCGTGCAGACTCTGTTTTTTCTGATCTTTTGATGCAAAATATCGCCTTTGCGCAGCAGGTGGAACACCGTTGTTAATTGGCGGCTTCCCAGGTTTTAGTTCTAAACAGTCATGAAATCCCTACAGCTAAAGATTTATAAAATCCTCGATGGTTCGGTACAAGAGCCAGCCGCACGATTTTGCGAAATATTCATAGCCGCCGTTGTTGTATTAAATGTGTTGGCCATCATTCTTGAATCCGTGCATGAATTGCACGAAGCGTATGAGCATTATTTTCATATATTCGATGTGGCAAGCGTGATGGTGTTTTCGGTTGAGTACGTATTGCGCGTGTGGACCTATGGAGTCAAGTATTCGAAAGAAGAAGGTGGAGGCTGGCGCGGACGTAAAGAATATCTGTTCAGTTTTTATGGATTGATCGACTTTTTTGGAACGCTCCCGTTTTATCTCCAATTACTATTCCCAGGTTTGGATTTGCGTTTCTTGCGTTTGTTCCGATTGATGCGAATCTTCAAACTCTCACGCTATAACAGCGCGCTCACTGATTTAGTAGAAGCCGTCAAGACTGAGCGTGATTCATTTACCTCAGCCATGTTTTTGCTGTTGATTTCTTGCTTGTTGTGCTCGTCCTTGATTTACATCGCCGAAGGTCATTTGCAACCCGAGGTGTTCCCATCGATACCCGCCACGATGAAATGGTATTTGCTAACCATTATTTCTGGCTGGGGTAACGTCGACCCTGTTTCCTTAATCGGTACTTTTTTAGTGGTGCTGACTCAGGTGTTGGGTATTGCACTAGCCGCTATTCTTACCGGTGTGGTTGCTACAGCGTATACAACCCAGGTTGAGCGACGCGAAGTGCTTTATGAAATGCAGATACGTGAAGTATTAGCCGACGGCGTAGTTACCGAAGAAGAGCGCCTCAAGCTAGAAGAAATGAAAGCTCAATTTGGTATCAGTGATGAAAAAGTCGAAGCAATCGCCCGACAGGTCAGAGAGGAAAAAGGTCTGGCTTGATAGACCAAGCCCGTCTCTTGTAAAACTTTACGGTTCGCGTTTCTTTTCTAAAGTTTGTATAGTTTGTAGTTTCTGAAAACGCTGCGCTGCATTGTCTTGCGCTAACCAAAGGCAAGTTTTGGTTGCATCATTTTCATTGCGCGGTAAGGCAATTTTATATTTTTGACTCACTACCGCAGGTAATTCTTGTGCAAAGCGCTGCTGTAAAAATTTCATTCCTGCTTTAAATTCATTGCTGCGTTTAGGGCTCAATGCTCTGTCCACCTCAGTAAGGCATTGCAGCATCACGGGTACTTGCAACTCAGGGCAGTGGTTTTGTTTTAAGTAGTACATTTCGCTGCACAGCTGCGCATAGCTGCCTGCCAGCATACCTAATTCATCTTCGCGCGACATCCCACCGCCGCAATTAGCCATACACAGCACGAGTGTCATCAATGGTTCCATAGTCGCTTCCCAAAAAGGCCAAAACCTAATGCTGCCAATGTAATTCCAGTGTGCGTTGGTTTCAAGTGATATTGCCCTTGTTATTTTAATGACAAACCTGTGAGATCAAATCCGATGGCCTTTGGCTCACAATAAGTGCTGGTTTAAATGGGCTGCATTGACGGTAGTGTGCTGAGCCTCTATGGTGAACACTGTAGCTCATTAACTTACCAAAAATAATCAGGAGACTCACATGAATAAAGATGCTTTCGACAAAGGCTTAGCCACACGACGTGCAGTGTTGGGGGCTGACTATGTTGATAACTCCATTAAAAATGCTGACGATTTCAATATGCCCATGCAAGAACTCGTCACCGAATATTGCTGGGATGCGATTTGGAATCGTCCCGGTCTAGATCGTAAAACGCGCAGCATGCTCAACTTAGCCATGCTGACAGCACTGAATCGTCCGCATGAATTGAAGTTGCATGTGCGCGGCGCGATCAACAATGGCCTCACCAAAGATGAGATCAAAGAAGTGCTGCTACAAACGGCCATTTATTGCGGCGTACCCGCAGCAATCGATAGTTTCAAGAATGCGAAAGAAATGTTCAAAGAGATGGGGATTTGAGCGTGAACTCAACGACGATTGCGTTTATTGGTCTGGGTCAGATGGGTGCGCCGATGGCGCACAACCTGCTGAAAGCGGGTTTTACTGTCATCGGTCATGATCGTGCGATGGCGGTAGCTGATCAGTTTGCGGGTCAGTCCCAATTTCACTGGGCTGACTCTGCAGCTACCGCCGCATCTAAGACAGATATCGTTGTATTGATGCTGCCCGATAGTTCTATCGTCGATCATTTGCTGTGGCAAGGTGATGAAGCACTATCGCGTGTCTTGAAATCTGGTGCGCTCATCATTGATATGAGTTCTTCAGATCCCATGCACACGCGAAAAAATGCAGAAAAACTGACTCAGTTGGGTATAGGTTTTATCGATGCCCCAGTGTCAGGCGGTGTTAAACGTGCGGTGACAGGTTCACTCGCTATCATGATCGGCGGTGAGGTAGCAAACGTTGAGCGCGCCTATCCCGTGTTGCAAGCTTTGGGCAAAACACTCACGCACGTAGGGCAGGCGGGTGCCGGGCATGCTGTTAAGGCTTTGAATAATTACGTGTCAGCGGCGGGCTTGTTGGCGGTGAGTGAATCCTTATCAGCCGCCATTAAATTTGGCATTGATCCGCATTTGGTGAATCAAGTTTTTAATGCGTCGACCGGTAAAAACAATACGACTGAAAACAAAGTTGAAGCCTTCATGTTGTCCGATGCCTTTAACTCGGGATTTTCTTTATCGTTGATGAAAAAAGATTTAGAAACCGCCCATCGTTTTATTCAGCAAGTGGATGCTCAATCAGGATTTGCCAGTGACTGTCTGCAGGTTTGGCAAGCTGCAGACCAGGCACTAGGTAAGGGTGCAGATCACACCGAAATGTATCGCTTCATCAAAGACTAAGCCATCATTTACATCACCGCGCCAACCTGCCAGGGTACGAATTCACTTTGTCCGTACCCGTGTTGTTCGCTCTTACTTGCTTGACCAGATGCAGTAGCGATCATCAGTTTAAAAATGTGTTCGCCCATCGTTTGTAACGTGCTGGTGCCATCGATGATTTCGCCGCAATTGATATCGATATCTTCTTGCTGACGTTGCCACAATGCAGAGTTGGTCGACAGTTTGAGTGAAGGCGAGGGCGCGCAACCATACGCACTACCGCGACCGGTAGTAAAGCAAATTAAATTAGCGCCACCCGCTACTTGTCCCGTTGCGCTCACAGGATCGTAACCGGGCGTGTCCATATAAACAAAGCCATGTTCAGTAACCGTCTCGGCATACTCATAGACTGCGCGCAGATTACTGGTGCCGCCCTTAGCAACCGCACCGAGTGATTTTTCTAAAATCGTCGTCAGACCACCGGCCTTGTTTCCTGGTGAAGGATTATTGTCCATCTCGCCTTCATTGATGTCGGTGTAATGCTCCCACCAATGAATGCGATGCACGAGTTTTTCGCCCACTTCACGACTAATCGCGCGACGAGTGAGTAAATGTTCGGCACCATAAATTTCAGGGGTCTCAGAAAGTATTGCAGTACCGCCGTGCTCGACTAGCAGATCAACCGCCACACCAAGAGCTGGATTGGCGCTAATGCCTGAATAACCATCCGATCCTCCGCATTGCAGGCCTACCGTCAGATGCGACACATCACAGGCCACACGCGAGCAGTCATTGGCAATCGGCAGCATCTCATTCACGATGGCGATACCTTTAGCGATCGTTTGAGCTG
>CANGFL010000125.1 GCA_947453015.1 Oxalobacteraceae bacterium
AACTGAAAGCTATTGATCCCGCGATCACTGGTGTCAGCAGTCGTTTTTGCCATTTCATTGATAGTGCCACCGAGCTTGGTGATGCTGATCAGCGCCACCTCTCCGCCATGCTGACCTATGGCGAGGTATGTAGCGGTGACGAATCAGGCGAGCAGTTTGTCGTGATCCCGCGCTTTGGCACCATCTCACCGTGGGCCAGCAAAGCGACCGACATTGCACATAACTGCGGCATGACTGCGGTGCATAGAATCGAACGCGGCATACGTTATTTTGTACAAATCAAATCCGGCATGCTGGGTAAGAAAAAAACGCTCGATGTTCAGCAGCGTGAACTGGTCAGTGCACTCTTGCACGACAAGATGACTGAAGCAGTTATTCGCGACACTTCGGAAGCGGCTGGTCTATTTCAGGAATTGGCTGCACAACCCTTAGCCTACATAGAATCGAATCAGCGCGGCAGAGCCGCGCTGGAAGAAGCGAACAGCACACTCGGTTTGGCGTTGTCAGATGACGAAATCGATTATCTGTTGGAGGCATTTAATCGAGCTGGACGTAACCCGACCGATGTTGAGCTAATGATGTTCGCGCAGGCAAATAGCGAACATTGCCGACACAAGATTTTTAATGCGGATTGGACCATCGATGGTGAGAAGCAGGAACGTTCACTGTTTGCGATGATTCGTAACACGCATCAACTCAATCCGCGTGGCACGGTGGTGGCGTACTCCGATAATTCATCGGTGATTGAAGGTGCGACCGTGTCGCGGTTTTATGCGCGAGCAGATCAAGGCGGTGCGTATCGTGCTTCAGATGAGCTGACGCACATTTTGATGAAGGTCGAAACGCATAATCATCCGACCGCCATTTCTCCATTTCCCGGAGCATCAACGGGTGCCGGTGGTGAGATTCGCGATGAAGGCGCCACCGGTCGCGGTGCTAAACCCAAGGCAGGTTTAACCGGATTTACGGTCTCCAACCTGATGCTGACTCACGCGGTCAGGCAATGGGAAAACGCGCTCGATGTGACGACCCAACCAGATCAACGCAAGACGCCCGGTATGGCAGGCATCGTAGGTAAACCTGAGCGCATCGCTTCACCATTGCAGATCATGATTGATGGTCCGATAGGTGGCGCGGCGTTCAACAATGAATTTGGTCGTCCTAATCTGGCCGGTTATTTCCGCAGCTATGAGCAAAATGTTGCGGGCACGGTGTATGGCTATCACAAGCCCATCATGATTGCGGGTGGCATGGGAAATATCTCTGCACTCCATACTCAAAAAGAAGGTCTGCCACCGGGTAGTTTATTGATACAACTCGGCGGCCCCGGCATGCGCATAGGTATGGGTGGTAGCGCTGCTTCATCCATGGCTACGGGTGCCAACACCGCTGATCTCGATTTTGATTCTGTTCAGCGTGGCAATCCTGAAATGCAGCGGCGCGCACAAGAAGTGATTAATGCCTGCTGGTCTATGGGTGAAAGTAATCCCGTGCTTTCGATTCATGATGTTGGTGCGGGTGGATTATCGAATGCATTTCCAGAACTAACCAACGATGCAGGCCGTGGTGCTGTATTTGATTTGCGCAAAATTCATCTCGAAGAATCAGGCATGTCGCCGCGTGAAATCTGGAGCAATGAATCACAGGAGCGCTATGTATTAGGTATAGCGCCGGCGAGTTTGCCGCTCTTTACTCGTATGTGCGAGCGTGAGCGTTGTCCATTCGCTGTAGTTGGTATCGCTACGGAAGAACGTCAGTTGCGCGTACTCGATCCTGATCATGACAACTATCCCGTCGATATGCCGATGGAAGTGTTGTTGGGTAAGCCGCCTAAGATGCATCGCGATGTGCAACGTCAAGCGACGCCGAAAGTCGCTTTAGATCTGACAGATATCACCTTAGACGATGCTGCTGAACGCGTGCTGCGTCAGCCAACCGTCGCGGATAAATCATTTTTAATCACGATTGGCGATCGCACCGTGGGTGCGCACACCGTGCGCGACCAGATGGTCGGTCCTTGGCAAGTGCCAGTCGCAGATTGCGCTGTCACGACCATGAGTCATCGTGGTTATGTGGGTGAAGCAATGGCAATGGGCGAACGCACACCACTTGCGGTGATCAACGCACCTGCCTCTGGTCGTATGGCCGTGGGTGAGGCCATCACCAATATTGCGGCCGCCGCTATCGAAACACTGTCGGACATTAAGCTCTCAGCTAACTGGATGGCCGCCTGCGGACAACCGGGCCAAGACGCGGCTTTGTTCGATACCGTGAAAGCAGTGGGTATGGAGTTATGTCCTGCCTTGGGCATTAGTATCCCAGTCGGTAAAGATTCGTTATCCATGCGCACGACCTGGAAAGATGACGAAGGCGATAAGACCGTGCTTTCTCCGGTGTCCCTGATCGTGTCGGCCTTTGCACCTGTTAGCGATGTAAGACGTTCGCTCACCCCGCAGCTGCGTACCGATCTGGGTGAGACCGCACTGATTTTGATTGATCTGGGTCGTGGCAAAAATCGACTCGCCGCATCCGTTTTCACCCAAGTGATTCAGCAATTAGGTGATGACGTTCCTGATGTAGATAGCGCCGATGATCTGAAAGCATTTTTCACTGTCGTGCAGCGTCTAAATCGTGAAGGTCATTTACTGGCTTATCACGATCGCTCTGACGGCGGTTTATATGCCACGCTATGTGAAATGGCGTTCGCCGGTCATACAGGTATATCCGTCAATCTCGATATACTCGTAATGGAAAGCGAGCATGCAGCTGATTGGGGCGATTCAAAAAATTGGGCCTCACAAGTTGACCATCGCCGAAATGACCTCACCTTGCGTGCTTTGTTTAATGAAGAGCTGGGTGCCGTATTACAAGTTAAAGCCTCCGAAAAATCCGATGTGATGAATGTGCTGCGCGAATATGGCCTCGGTGCTTGCAGTCATATCATTGGCAAACTGAATGATCGCGATGTGATTGAATTTACGCGCGACGCAAAAACTATTTACAGCCACAAGCGTGCTGATTTGCACAGACTGTGGAGTGAAACCAGCTGGCGCATTGCGCGTTTGCGTGACAACCCCGCTTGCGTAGATCAAGAATATGACTTGCTGCTGGATGAAAAAGATCCCGGCATTACACCTAAGCTCACCTTTAATCCGGCTGACAATATCGCAGCGCCTTTTATTGCAAAGGGTGTTCGACCCAAGGTCGCTATTCTTCGCGAGCAGGGCGTTAATTCGCATGTCGAAACAGCGTATGTCATGGATCAGTCCGGTTTCGATGCAGTCGATGTGCACATGAGCGATCTGATAGCAGATCGAGTGTCATTGAACGATTTTCGTGGTCTGATTGCCGTTGGTGGATTCTCCTACGGCGACGTGCTCGGTGCCGGTGAGGGATGGTCGAAGACGATACTGTTTAACTCCAAACTATCGGATCAGTTTTCAGGGTTTTTCCATCGCCCCGATACCTTTGCTTTGGGTATCTGTAATGGCTGCCAGATGATGAGCAGTTTAAAGTCCATCATCCCGGGTGCTCAGCATTGGCCTAAATTCACTCGCAATCAATCGGAGCAATTCGAGGCGAGGTTTGCGATGGTTGAAGTGATGGATTCACCTTCCATTTTCTTTGCCGGTATGGCCGGAACTCAAACGCCGATTGCGGTCGCGCATGGCGAAGGCTTTGCCAACTTTGCGCACACAGGTCAACAGAGTGATGTAAAAGTTGCGCTGCGTTTTGTGGATCATTACGGGCAGCCGACTGAGCGTTACCCGCTCAATCCCAATGGATCACCTTCAGGAATTACATCAGTCACCACTGAAGATGGCCGTTTCACCGTGATGATGCCGCACGCCGAGCGTGTGTTTAGAACGGTGCAGCAATCTTGGCATCCGGACAGCTGGGGTGAAGAGTCGCCGTGGACGCGTATGTTTCAGAATGCGCGTAAATGGGTGGGTTAAGACATCTATCGTTCGAACAGCTATAAAAAAACGCTCCGGGAAGAAATCTTTTCCGGAGCGTTTTTTGTGACACTAAAACTTATTGGATCTTTGCTTTTTTCTTCAGCTCTTGCTGATAGTTTTGAAGTTTGCGCTGTTGCAGAGATTCAGCGATCTGAGCTTTAACTTGCTCAAACGGCGGCAGCTGCGAATCACGCATTTCTTCGAGTTTGATTACGTGAAAACCGAATTGAGTTTTAATAGGCGCTGGAGTGACTTCACCCGCTTTTAAACTCATCATTGCATCGGAAAAAGGTTTGACGAATGCATCTGAAGGTGCCCAACCCAAATCACCACCTTGCTCAGCTGAGCCAGGATCTTTAGAGACTTTGGCGAGCTCTTCAAATTTTGCGCCGCCTTTGAGTTTTTCGATGATGCCTTTGGCGTCATCTTCTTTATCAACCAAGATATGACGTGCGTGGTATTCCTTGCCGCTTGAACTTGTTTTAACTTTTTCGTATTCAGCTTTGATTTCGTCATCCTTGACTGCGTGCTTAGCCAAGTACTCAGTAACCATGGCGCGAATGATGATCGACTGGCGTGCCAATTCAATCTGGTTTTTGATTTCTGGACGGCTCGATAAGCCTTGCTTGTCGGCTTCTTGAGCGAGTACCTCGCGGTTGATCAATTCGTCTTTAATCATGGAACGCATTTCAGGCGTATCTTGCTGGCCCTGTTGAACCATTTGTTTGACCATGGCATCGACGCGTGAGGTCGGTATCGACTTGCCATTAACGACAGCAACGTTTTGTGCAATCGCTGGCAGGTAAACCGATACGCACAGCGCCAAAAGCAGGCGCGAAGTTTTCAAATTCATCATAGTTGTGGAGGTAAGAGCGTTGATAAAAATTGGCCGCGACGGCCGTTGAAGTCAATTTCCTTGTTCTACTGCTTCTTTGGGAGTGAGCAAGGTCATGGCAAGAGCGTGTATGTCTTTTTGCATCATCTCGCTAAGGCAATCATACACTAGCCGGTGCCTTCCCACTTTGCTAACACCTTCAAAATGCGCCGACACCAGATGCAATCGGTAATGCCCACCGCCAGAAGCAGCACCTGCGTGGCCGGCATGAAAGGCAGACTCATCGGCAATGTCTATTGCTTCAGGTGCAAGGCCGGCCGTGAGTAATTCACGAATTTTTTCTGGTCGTGTCATTCTGATTCCTGTTCTGGTTCTTTCATGTAGCGCGAAAGATAGATGCTTTGAATTACGACAAAGACAATCATTAAGCCTATGAACCCGAATAATTTGAAATTAACCCAAAACTCCAAGGG
>CANGFL010000126.1 GCA_947453015.1 Oxalobacteraceae bacterium
ACCCCACCCCGTCGCCGAACACCCAAATATGCGCCAGTGACTTTATCTGAGCAAGAAGGGGTGCGCTATCTTCACTTCGGTACGGAATGGATACAAGGCGCCATGCGCATTCGCAAGCCTGACTGGTTAGAGCTGGAATATGCACAGCAAATGATGGCGTGGATGCTATTCATTGATCAACCCAAACGTATTGTGCAACTCGGTTTAGGTGCAGCTGCATTGACTAAATTTTGTCGGCGCTGGCATCCCGAATCTTCCATCACTGCGGTGGAACTCAATCCATCGGTGATTGATGTTTGCCACTCGATGTTCAAATTACCGCAGGAAGATGATCTGCTCTCTATCATCCAGGGCGATGCGATGGATTTTGTGGATGATCGCGCTAATCATCGTAAGGTCGATATTTTACAAATTGATTTGTATGACGCTACAGCTCGTGGGCCGGTCTTAGAATCGCTTGAGTTTTATCGCAGCTGTGCAGCCTGTCTATCGCGCGGCGGGATCGCTACGATTAATTTATTTGGTGATCATCCGAGTTATCAACGCAATGTACCGGCGATATGTGAAGCATTTGATGCTGTCATTTGTCTGCCCGAAGTTCACCAAGGTAACGTCGTTGTTATCGCCTTTAAAAACTCACCTAAGGTAAATTTTGCGGATCTCTATGCGCGCGCTGCTGTCATCAACGACATCACCAAATTACCCGCACGTTCATGGGTGGACGGCATCAAGTCGGCGGTGACTGAAGGCTCGCCAATAAATCGCTAACGGCTGGCCAGCGTAAACGCACACCTAATTCGGTTTTCATACGCTGGTTAGATAAACGCCGCGACTCTGACATAAACGACAGCAGCATGGGCGAGACTTGTTTCGATAATTCAGCACGCGGCACGCGTGGTGGTGGTGGTAATTTAAATGCGGTGGCAACCTGATCGAAGTAGTCGCCCATCTTCAATGCAGAATCATCCACCGTGTGATAAACGCGCAGTGGCTGTGCGCGAAACAAAGCTAAGGCAATGATCTGCGCCAGATCGTCGGCGTGTATATGGTTGGTGTAGACATCGTCAGAATCTAGTAGTGCAGGTGTACCTTGGCGTAAACGCTCTAGCGGCAATCGATCAGCAGCATAAATACCGGGCACGCGCAGTATGGATAATTTGCCCTCGTGATGGCGCGCCCAGCGGCGCAAAACCCGTTCAGCATCCACCCGCCGCTCGGCACGCGCATTGACCGGCGCGACCGTCCGAGTCTCGTCAAAAAAAGCGCCCTTGCAATCGCCATAAACGCCCGTGGTGCTGACATAAACAAGCCTGCCATGTCGGGGTAAAATGGCGACCAGATTGCGAGTGCGTTGATCTAGCGAGCCCTGCATCGGCGGTGGCGCCAAATGCACGACGATGTCAGCCAAGCCTTTTAGCCGATACAAGCTTTGAGGATTATCGAGATTGCCGAGTATGGGAATAACGCCCGCTGAGCGTAATTCAGATAACCGCTCTGACTGACTGGTCAAAGCAAACACGCGAAAACGTGATCGCAGCAAAGGTATCAAGCGCATTCCGACATCGCCGCACCCAACGATGAGTAAGCGTGGTCTACCCAAGCCATTTAACTGTTTATTTTTCATTCGTGAGATTGTATGACGTTCCAGGTACTTGTTAACCCCAGTGGCCGCCAATTTAGTTGTGACGCCGGTGAATCTATTTTAGCTGCGGCCATTCGGGCCGGTGTTGGCCTGCCCTATGGCTGCAAAAATGGCGCCTGCGGCAGCTGCAAAGGCAAACTCATATCGGGCCAAGCTGAACTTGGTACTCATCAAGAACGCGCCCTATCCGCTGCCGAACGCGAAGCGGGCCAAACTTTATTCTGCTGCGCCATGCCGCAATCGGATGTGGTGATTGAAGCACGTGAAGTGTTAGGTGTCGGTGATTTCCCGATTAAAAAACTGCCCTCACGCGTTGCCAAACTTGAGCGTCTTACCGACGACGTCATGATTCTTTCATTACAGCTGCCCGCGACTGAGCGTATGCAATTTAAAGCCGGCCAGTACATTGAGTTTCTGCTCAAAGATGGCAAGCGCCGCGCCTACAGCATGGCCACCGCACCTCATTCAGATGAATTGCTCGCTTTGCACATACGTCATATGCCCGGCGGGCTTTTTACCGATCAGGTATTTGGCACGCTAAAAGAAAAAGACATCCTGCGCTTCGAAGGCCCACTGGGTACATTCTTCTTGCGCGAAGATTCAGAAAAACCCATCATCATGCTGGCTTCAGGTACGGGCTTTGCACCGATTAAAGCGATGATTGATCACTGGGCACATCAACAATCAACGCGTCCCGTTACCTTGTACTGGGGTGGTCGTCGACCTGCCGATCTATATATGAATGCGCTATGCGAAGAATGGGCAAAAACTCTGCCTAACTTCCGCTACATACCGGTGATATCGGATGCGCTGCCAGAAGATAACTGGACAGGTCGTACTGGCTTTGTTCACAAAGCGGTCATGCAAGACCTGCAAAATCTGTCTGATTATCAGGTCTATGCGTGCGGTGCACCGCTGATGGTTGAAGCAGCACAGCGTGACTTTGTCGCCGAATGCAAATTACCAAATGAAGAATTTTTTGCTGATTCTTTTACCTCTGAAGCCGATCTCGTTAATTCTTAAATCATGAATAAGCCTGAACACTTGCACGCTACGTTTGATCAGTACCCAACCGAGACGCTGCTCTACATCACCAATCGTCCGCCCTTAGTATTTACCGAAGGCGATGGAATGTGGATGACTGATCATAAAGGGAAGCGCTACCTCGATTGGCTGCAAGGCTGGGCGGTGAATTGCTTAGGTCATTCACCTCAGTGCATACAAACGGCATTGACTGAACAAGCAAAAAAAATCATTAACCCTTCACCTGCTTTTTACAACGAGCCTTCACTCAAATTGGCTGCGATGCTGACATCGCACTCTTGTTTTGATCGCGTATTCTTTGCTAACAGTGGTGCTGAAGCGAATGAAGGTGCGATTAAGTTGGCGCGCAAATGGGGCAAACTCAACCCCAATAAAAGCAATCAGCATCGCTACGAAATCATCACGTTTAACCACAGCTTTCATGGTCGCACTCTGGCGACCATGTCTGCCTCAGGCAAAGCGGGTTGGGACACGATGTTTGCGCCGCAAGTACCGGGCTTTCCAAAAGCTGAGCTGAATGATTTGGCGAGTGTTGAAGCACTAATTAACGATAAAACCGTTGCCGTGATGTTAGAGCCGGTACAAGGTGAAGGTGGTGTGATCCCTGCATCGCGCGAATTTATGCAAGGCTTGCGCGCGCTCACTAAAGCAAAAAATATTTTGCTCATAGTCGACGAAGTGCAAGCCGGCATGGGTCGCACGGGTAAATTATTTGCCTATCAGTTGTCGGATATTGAGCCTGACATCATGACCTTAGGTAAAGGCATCGGTGGTGGCGTACCGCTGGCGGCTTTACTGTGCACAGAAGCAGTTGCTGTGTTTGAGCCCGGCGATCAAGGCGGCACCTACAACGGTAACCCACTCATGACAGCGGTCGGTATCGCTGTACTTGAAACCTTGCTAGAGCCCGGCTTTCTTCAGTCCGTTATCGATAAAGGTAATTACCTGAAAGCGGGCTTACTGAAATTGTGCGATCAACACGGTATGGATGGTGAACGCGGCGAAGGCTTGCTGCGCGCACTGAAATTAGGGTCACCCATCGGTGGCAAGATCGTTGAAATCGCGCGTGATCTCGAGCCCGTGGGTCTTCTTCTCAATTCACCGCGCCCAGATTTACTGCGCTTTATGCCGGCACTGAATCTAAGTACCGATGAAATTGATTTGATGCTGAGCTTGCTGTCGGATGTGATACCGCTCGCACGACAAGAGGCATGATCGATTGAAAGCTATGGTCTGACTGTCGAATTATTTTTTCTTCAAAAAAAAGCCTGCATATGCAGGCTTTTTCGTTACCTCAGCATCACTGCCTTATTTCTTAGCCGGAATATACAAATCCGTAATACTCCCTAAGCCCATCTCAGCAGCAAACATGGGTGTCTCTGATAAGGTCGGATGTGCATGCACGGTGAGCGCCAAGTCTTCTAAATCCGCACCCATTTCCATAGCCAGCACGGTCTCGGCTAATAGCTCGCCCGCATTCACACCAACGATACCGGCACCGATGATGCGCTTCGTGGTGGGATCCCATAAGAGTTTAGTGACGCCTTCTTCACGAGCCATGGCGAGCGCGCGACCGGAAGCGGCCCAAGGGAAGCTGGCTTTTTCAAACGGTATGCCTTTAGCTTTGGCTTCTGTTTCAGTCACGCCCATCCATGCAATTTCAGGATCGGTATAGGCCACCGAAGGAATAGTTAAAGCATCAAACGCGACCTTGTGACCGGCAATGACTTCAGCAGCAATTTTTGCTTCATTGGTGGCTTTATGCGCGAGCATAGGGTCACCACAAATATCACCAATCGCATAAATATGTGGCACATTGGTTTTTTGCTGTTTGTCGACAGGAATGAAGCCCCGATCATTAACGATGACGCCGGCTTTTTCAGCAGCGATATCTTTACCGTTCGGGCGACGTCCAACCGCTAACAAGACCATGTCATACAACTGCGGCTCAACTGGCGCCTGTTCACCTTCAAAGACGGCCAACAAACCATTCGCTCTCGCTTCAAGACGAGTAACTTTAGTTTTTAGATAAATGGCTTCGTAGCGTTTTTCAATGCGTTTGTGCAGTGGCTTAACCATGTCGCGATCAGCTGCAGGAATCAAACCATCAGCAAATTCCACAACGGTTACTTTAGAACCGAGCGCGTCATACACACATGCCATCTCTAGTCCGATGATGCCGCCACCAATCACTAACATGCGTTTCGGTATTTGTCGTAACTCGAGCGCACCTGTCGAATCTACTAACCGTGGATCGTCATACGGAAAACCAGGAATGCGCGTAACAGATGAACCTGCCGCGATAATCGCATTTTTAAACGCGATGGTTTTACTACCTTCAGGGGTTTCTACTGTCACGGTATTCGGCGAAGTAAATGTACCTTTGCCCTGCACTGTTTGCACTTTGCGAGCTTTGGCCAAACCGGTTAAACCGCCGGTGAGTTTTTTAATGACGCTCTCTTTCCAGCCACGCAGAGCATTGATATCAATTTGCGGTTTGGACATCGTAATACCAAAGTGCGACATTTCCTCGGCTTCGGTAATTACTTTTGCGGCATGCAACAA
>CANGFL010000127.1 GCA_947453015.1 Oxalobacteraceae bacterium
CTTTAACAGTCAGTCTCGGTACCGACACGACTATTAGGAAACAGCTTCATTCCTTAGGCATCGTTTTTTTAAAAAAGGCTAACTTTTACCAAGTTATTCCTAATTAAAAGATCAAAGCACTTTAGCGATGGCATCCACAACGCGATCGATGTTACGCGAATTTAAAGCTGCAACGCAGATACGACCCGTATCGACTGCGTAGATAGAAAATTCTGTTTTCAGGCGTTCAACTTGAGCCTTGGTGAGGCCTGAATACGAGAACATGCCGCGTTGTTGAATAACAAAATCAAAATTATGTTGAGGCGCTTTAGCTTTGAGCTTATCAACCAGTGCTTGGCGCATGGCTTTAATTCGCACACGCATGCCGGCGAGTTCTTCTTCCCAAAGTTTGCGCAACTCTGGCGTTGCAAGTGCCATCGCAACGACTTGGCCGCCGTGCATCGGCGGGTTGGAGTAGTTAGTGCGGATCACACGCTTTAGTTGTGACATTAAGCGCGATGCTTCTTCTGCGTTGGCTGCAACGATGGACAACGCACCCACCCGTTCGCCATACAGCGAAAACGATTTCGAAAATGAATTAGAGACAAACAGTGCGCCGCCAGCAGCAGCGAACATTCCCACCACTTTGCCATCTTCGGTGATGCCATCGCCAAAGCCTTGGTAAGCCATATCCAGAAAAGGAACCAGACCACGCTCTGTGACAACGTGAATAACTTGCGCCCATTGTTGATCGGTGAGATCAGCGCCAGTAGGGTTATGGCAGCAAGCGTGCAGCAAAACGATGGAGCCGGCAGGCATGGACTTGAGCGCAGCCAACATGCCATCGAAGTTCACGCCTTTGGTTGTGGTGTCGTAGTACGGGTAGTTGTTAACAACAAAACCGGCTGATTCGAACAATGCGCGGTGATTCTCCCAGCTGGGGTCGCTGATATAGACCTGAGCATTTGGTGAGAAGCGTTTTAAAAAATCTGCGCCAAGTTTCAGTGCGCCGGTGCCGCCAATCGCTTGTGCAGTAATAGCGCGTTTAGACGTAACAACTTCGCTGTTAGCGCCAAATACCAACTCTTGCACGGCTTTGTCGTAAGCGGCCAAGCCTTCGATGGGCAGATAGGTTCGCGGTGCTAATTTTTCCATTAGCAGGGATTCTGCTTTCTGAACGCAGCCAAGCAGAGGTACTTTTCCGTTGTCATCGTAATAAACGCCTACACCCAGATTGGTTTTTTCGGGATGTTGGTCGGCGTTAAAGGCTTCGGTGATGCCGAGAATGGGATCACGCGGCGCCATTTCAATGGCGGCAAATAGGGGTGCGGAGTGAGGTGCGGTCATCGTGCTAACATCAAAAATTAAGAAGGGGCTTTCCTAGGTGCGAAAAGCGCTCAAAAAGTCCGTAAATCAAAAGATTTCAAGAAACCCCGCATTTTACCAAAGGTCAAATTCCGATGGCTGTGTTATCTGAAGTCGACAGCGCGCTCGACGAGTCGAAGTTTGTAAGCTTTGAAGGTTCTCCATTTCGTTTGTATCAACCGTTCACTCCGGCCGGTGATCAACCAGCGGCTATTCAAAAGCTGATTGAGGGTATAGACGACGGCTTATCGTTTCAAACATTGTTAGGTGTGACCGGCTCGGGCAAGACTTTCACGATGGCCAATGTGATTGCGCGCATGGGTCGTCCAGCGATCGTATTTGCGCCGAATAAAACCTTGGCGGCGCAGCTCTACAGTGAGTTTCGTGATTTTTTTCCGCAAAATGCGGTGGAATATTTCGTTAGTTACTACGATTACTATCAGCCTGAGGCGTATGTGCCGCAGCGTGATTTGTTTATCGAAAAAGATTCAGCGATTAATGAGCACATCGAACAGATGCGCTTATCGTGCACAAAATCTTTGATGGAAAGACGCGATGTCGTGATTGTTGCCACGGTGTCGGCGATATACGGTATCGGCAATCCCAATGAATACCATCAAATGGTATTAACGCTGCGCGCTAAGGATAAGTTGTCTCAGCGCGACATGATTGCGCGTTTAATTCAGATGCAGTACTCACGCAATGATATTGATTTTGATCGCGGTACATTTCGAGTGCGCGGTGATACGGTCGATATTTTCCCTGCGGAGCACGCAGAACTCGCTGTGCGGGTTGATTTATTTGACGATGAAATTGACAGCATTCAGTTGTTTGATCCCTTAACGGGCCGTGTACGACAAAAAATTCCCCGCTTTACCGTTTACCCTGGCTCGCACTATGTCACGCCGCGCTCAACGGTCTTGCGTGCAATTGAAAGCATTAAAGTTGAGTTACGTGAGCGACTGGAATTTTTTAGAAAAGAAAATAAGTTAATTGAAGAACAGCGTATTGAGCAACGCACGCGCTTCGATCTGGAAATGATGCAGGAAATTGGTTTTACCAAAGGCATTGAAAACTACTCGCGACATCTCTCAGGTGCCAAACCGGGTGAGCCTCCGCCGACGCTAGTAGATTATTTGCCGCAAGATGCGCTAATGTTTTTAGATGAGTCGCACGTGCTGATGGGGCAATTAAACGGCATGTACAACGGCGACCGTGCCCGTAAAACTAATTTGGTGGATTACGGTTTTCGTTTGCCTTCAGCGCTGGATAACCGGCCGCTGCGCTTTGACGAGTTTGAAACAAAAATGCGTCAGACGGTGTTTGTTTCTGCTACGCCGGCCGATTATGAAAAAAATCATGCAGGTCAAGTGGTTGAGCAAGTAGTGCGTCCTACTGGTTTAGTGGATCCGATAATCACGGTTCGTCCTGCGGTGACGCAAGTAGACGATTTGATGCAAGAAATATCCTATCGCGTTGCAAAGCATGAGCGCGTATTAGTTACCACGCTAACTAAGCGCATGTCTGAGCAATTAACGGAATTTTTAAGTGATAACGGTGTCAAGGTACGCTACCTCCACAGCGATATTGATACGGTAGAACGAGCAGAGATTATTCGCGATTTACGCTTGGGTACGTTTGATGTACTCGTTGGGATTAATCTTTTGCGCGAAGGTTTAGATATTCCTGAAGTGTCGTTAGTGGCGATTTTAGATGCGGATAAAGAAGGATTTTTGCGCTCTGAGCGCAGCTTGATTCAGACCATAGGCCGAGCTGCTCGGAATATTAATGGTACGGCGATTTTGTATGCCGATAAAATTACTGATTCTATGCAGCGTGCCATGGGTGAGACCGAGCGTCGTCGCAATAAGCAAATCGCTTTCAACACAGAACATGGCATCACGCCTGTTGGAATACAAAAGCAGATTCGTGACTTAATTGATGGTGTGTATAAGAGTGACGATGCGCGCCAAGAACTAATGGCGGCTCAAGAGCAGGCGAAGTACGAGTCCATGAGCGAGAAGCAAGTTAGTAAAGAAATCAAACGACTTGAGAAGCTAATGATTGATCACGCCAAAAATCTGGAGTTTGAAAAAGCAGCGCAAGTGCGCGATCAGCTTCATATCTTAAAAGAGCAGTTATTTGGTGCGCCAGGTTCGGATAACATCAGTTCAATATCAGGTCTGTAACGCATTGATATGTCGGTCACTGTTTATCCATGATTCCTTCCTTTATAACGGATGCAGTGTCACTGGCTGCGCCAAGTTGGCGTCCGGTTTTACTACGTGGTTTGCAGGCGGTAGCTACATCTGACTCTGAGTATATGTTGTCGTTAGTCGATGGTTCATTCTTGCCCACGCAAGCCCGATTGTTCGCTGCCTTTGCGCAGCCGCTCGAACAAGTGCGCTATGTACTGGTAGGTGAAGGTCCTTATCCCCGAGAGCAAAGTGCTACCGGATTTTGTTTCATGGATGGCGCGGTCGATGAGTTATGGTCAGAGCAGGGTTTATCTAAGCGAGTAAATCGCGCGACTTCCCTGCGTAACTTTATGAAGATGCTGATGGTGGCTGAGGGTTTGCTGTCGGTTGATGCCACCAAGGGTGAAATGATTGCCGGAGTATCGGCAACAGCCAGAGCGAACGGTTCGGGCTTTATACAAACGCTGCCTGATCTTCAGAATAATCTGATCGATGAAGGTTTTTTGTTATTGAACGCAGCGCTCGTGTTTCGACCCGAGGTGGCGCCGGCCAAGGATGCCAAAGCCTGGCGTCCATTAATCAATGTCGTGCTTGAGTCCTTACTGGCTCGAAGGGATCAACCGCCTCCCACGTTGGTGCTTTGGGGGAAAATCGCTCAATGGCTGGAAGAACTAGAACCGGTGGCCGGATTTCCCAAAGCAGTGGCGGAGCATCCGTATAACCTCTCATTTATTGCTCATTCCGGCATGCAGACCATGTTTGGACCGATGAAGTTATTGCATTTAAGGTAATTAATTGCGCCAAAACTCAGGCAATAAAGTTCCTGATTTTGCCAATACCTGACGATTCCTGTCGACTTTGGTATACTCGACCAAATCGTTCGGGATTGCCCTCAAAGGCCGGCCCGATCTCCTTTAGAAGCACGTTTTTTGGAGTTAGACCATGCGCCTTACTACCAAAGGTCGTTTTGCAGTAACCGCCATGATTGATCTCGCACAGAGACAACATCAAGGGCCTGTAACGCTTGCCGGTATCAGTCAGCGCCAAGAGATTTCGCTCTCTTACCTAGAGCAGCTGTTTGGCAAACTTCGTCGCCACGAGATTGTGGAATCAGTACGCGGTCCCGGAGGTGGTTACAACCTGGCGCGTCGCCCTGAAGACATTACCGTAGCGGACATCATCATTGCCGTCGATGAACCCATCGATGCAACGCAATGTGGTGGCAAGCAAAATTGCCACGCAGATGGTGAAGCCAAGGGCACGCGCTGCATGACTCATGATTTGTGGGCCACCCTGAACGCCAAAATGGTGGACTACCTTGATTCTGTATCGCTCAAAGATTTAGTCGAGCAGCAAAAAGAAAAACCTGCAGAGACCAAGCCGGTGGTAGTGGTGCAGCGCTCGCACCAAGCCGCTTGATTTGGCATTTGAATAAAACGGAGCATGTGAAAATGAACGCACCGCTGGCAAAAAACCTGATGGACACCATCTGGGCGCCGCATTTCCCCATTTACTTGGATTATTCATCCACTACGCCAATCGACCCACGCGTGGCCGATAAGATGATTCCTTACTTGCGCGAGCAATTTGGTAATCCTGCATCGCGCAGTCATATGTACGGCTGGGAAGCAGAAAAAGCGGTTGAGGAGGCGCGTGAACACGTCGCTGCTTTGGTGAATGCTGATTCGCGTGAAATCATTTGGACCTC
>CANGFL010000128.1 GCA_947453015.1 Oxalobacteraceae bacterium
GGCGAGGGCGTGATGCAGAGCCCGATCTATCAGCTAATTCGAAAGAACGCTCACGGTAAAGCCGATCGTATCGATTTTCAGTCACAGGATTTAGCGACCGTCATCGGAGGTTATTACACCACCTGTAGTCAGCCGGAGCCGGATTGGTATCTGCGCACCGGATCGATGACATTGGATAACGGTCGTGAGATCGGTATCGCCAAAGATGCTGTCTTGGTGTTTAAGGGTGTTCCGGTAGCGGGTACGCCACATATTTCTTTTCCGCTGAGTGACGAGCGAGTGTCTGGTTTTCTGGCGCCAACCATTGCGACTTCGACGTCCGGCGGTTTGGAAGTAACCACGCCTTACTACTGGAACATTGCACCGAATCGAGATTTAGTTCTTGCCCCTCACTACATTGCACGACGTGGACTCATGATGGGTGGTACGGCTCGTTATTTGGGTGAAGAGTATTCTGGTCAGACACGATTTGAAGTGATTGATCGCGATGCGCAAACTCACGATAGTCGCTATGCGATTTCATCGCGCCACAAAGAAGACTTGGGATCAGGTCTGACGTTTACGTCAAACCTGAATATGGCATCGGATAATAATTACGCTCAGGATTTTCCGTTTAGCCACGTATGGGCGTATCAACCCGGCGTGAGTCGTCGCGTGTTGCCACGTGATGTACGAGTTGATTATGGTTCGCAGGATTCAAATGCCAGTGTTCGAGTCATTGAATATCAAATTCTTCAAGATTCAAATCTGAGCGCTAAAATTCTGTCTCCTTACAGCCGATTGCCGCAGCTGAAATATAACTACTACGGCGATAACGAAGGCAGCCTTAGCTGGACCTTTGCTTCTGAATTCACGCGTTTTTATAACTCTACCGTGCCAGTGGTGGGTATGCCGCGTCAAGGCGATCGGATGATAGTAAATCCACGATTGACCTATAACTATTCTAGCGGTGGTTTTTTTATTCGCCCCAGCGTTTCTGCGCATGAGACTGTGTACAGTCTAGATGAAACAGCAGATCCGGCTATGAAAGCGCCAACACGGTTTTTACCAACGCTGTCGATTGATTCTGGTCTTATCTTTGAACGCGATGCCAGTTTGTTTGGTAATGCGGCGGTACAAACGCTTGAGCCCCGTTTGTTTTACACCAATACACCGTATAAGCGCCAAGATTCGCTGTTGTACCCCAACTTCGATTCCAGTGAAGCGGATTTCAACTACGCGACGGTGTTTAGAGAAAACCGTTTTGTTGGTAGTGATCGTATTGGTGATTCGAATCAGTTGACCTCAGCCTTGATGACGCGCTATCTCGAAACTAATGGCGTAGAGCGAGTACGTTTAGCAGTCGCGCAGCGTTTTTCATTTGCTGAACAACGCGTATCGCTTGATCAATCAACTACCGCTTCATCTGAAACTCGCTCCGATTTATTGTTTTTGGGTTCAGGACGTGTGACGGATCAGCTGCGGTTAGACTCGAATTTCCAGTATAGTCAGACGCGGACTGAGCTCAACCGTATGAACGTTGGCGCATTCTGGCAGCCTGCGCCTATGAAAGTGTTGAACGTTCAATATCGTCGCGACGTTCGAAATTTACCGAATGATCCCAACTCCAATTTCGAATTGATTGATATTTCAAGTCAGTGGCCTATTGGTGATCGTTGGTATGGTGTTGGACGGCTTAGCTACTTGCTTAAGGAAAGCAAGCTGGGTCAATCGCTCGCCGGCCTAGAGTACAAAGCCGATTGCTGGATTTTTAGAATGATTGGCCAAAAAGTTCCTACTGCTCAGGGTGTCTCAAATACGATGTTCTTCCTGCAGTTGGAATTTAATGGATTGTCTATGCTGGGCGCGAATCCTATGAAGGCTCTGCGAGCCAACGTACCTGGCTACCAACCTTTGGGTCAGACGGACTATCCCTACGAAACTTATTAACTGTGACTATGATTAAAATTAGTAACTTAGTGTTGACTGCGATTGAACGTAGTGCCTTGGTAGCTCTTTTGTTGGTGAGTGCCCATAGTTTTGCGCAAGACAAGAGCACGGGGAAACAACCCGTACTAGTGGATGCCATCGTTGCAGTGGTTAACACTGACGTCATTACGCTAAAAGAATTAGATGATCGAGTTCGTTTGGTTGAGCAGCGACTCAAGCGTCAAAACACGCAAATGCCACCGCGTGAAATATTGCAGCGTCAATTACTTGAGCGAATGATAGTCACACGTGCCCAAATGCAGATGGCTAGAGATAGCGGTATTCGGGTTGACGACATTATGTTAGATCGTGCTGTGTCGCGGATCGCCGAGCAAAATCAGTTATCACTTCAAACCTTTCGTGATCAGCTAGAACGTGATGGATTGTCATTCGCACGATTTAGAGAAGAAATTCGTGAAGAAATTACTTTGCAACGTTTGCGTGAGCGTGAAGTCGATAACAAGTTGCAGATAGGTGAATCGGAAGTTGATAATTACCTGGCCGCGTCTGCGGGTAAGAATGATGCCGGACTGCAGGAAATCAACCTTGCTCAAATTTTGGTGCGCGTACCAGAAAATGCCTCACCTCAGCAGATAGCTGATCGTCGCAAGCGTGCTGAAACAGCGATCGCACAACTAAAATCGGGTGCTGATTTTGCTAAGACCGCAGCGAGTTTTTCTGATGCTGGTGATGCGCTGAGCGGCGGCGATCTCGGTTGGCGTAGTGTCTCGCGCTTACCGCAGTTGTTTGTCGATGCGGTAGAAAAAATCAATGAAGGTGAAATTGCACCCTTAGTGCGCAGCGCGAATGGCTTTCATGTACTCCGACTGAATGGCCGTCGTATCGCGACTCTCGCGAAAGGTTCGTCAGGCACCATGGTGCAACAAACGCGTGCGCGACACATACTGATCAAGGTCAATCAGATTGTTTCATCGGGTGAGGCGCGCCGTAAATTGGCAGAGCTGCGGGAACGTTTACAAAACAAGGCTGCCAAATTCGAAGATTTAGCACGTCTATATTCCAACGATGGCTCCGCTAGCAAAGGTGGCGACCTTGGTTGGATTTATCCCGGCGATACTGTGCCAGAGTTTGAGCGCGGTATGAATGCATTGAGTCCCGGTGAAGTTTCGCAGCCTATCGAATCGCCGTTTGGTTTTCATTTGATTGAAGTATTAGAGCGCAAGACCGAAGAAGTCTCGCGTGAGCGTCAACGTCTGATGGCGCGTCAGTCATTGCGTGAGCAAAAGCTCGACGAAGCCTATGAAGATTGGTTGCGTCAGCTGCGTGATCGCGCCTATGTCGAGTACCGACTAGACGAATTCAATCCGCGTCAGCAGTAATTGGTCGGCAGTATGTTTTGTCCGCGCATTGCCATTACCTGCGGAGAGCCAGCCGGTGTGGGCCCAGAAATTTCTGTGCGCGCGGCCCTAGAAGCAGCAGACAGTGAGATTGTATTGATCGGCGATGCGATCCAAATTAAGTCACTGGCCGCGCAAATAGATCCGCACCAAGTCATCCACACTATTAAAACGGATGATCTTTCAAAAGCGCCCAGACAGGCGGGCCGCATTCAGGTGATTGACTGCCCGCTCAGCGTCAGGCCGATTCCCGGAAAGCTTGATCCTGCTAACGGGCGCTCCGTACTTCAAACATTGGATATCGCCATTGACGGTGCAATGCATCAGCAGTTTGATGCTGTGGTCACTGCGCCTGTGCAAAAAAGCACCATCAACGATGCGGGAGTTGCATTCACTGGCCACACCGAATATCTCGCAGAGAGAACTAATACGCCTCAAGTAGTGATGATGTTGCTGGGTCCGGCAGGTGGCTACACATTACGTGTTGCGTTAGCGACGACGCATTTGGCGTTGAAAGATGTCTCAGTAGCGATTACTCAATCTAGTTTATTCCGAACGCTGGAAATTATTCATACTGACTTGATCCATCGGTTTGGCATTGCTCATCCCAAAATTTTAGTTGCAGGTTTAAATCCGCATGCAGGCGAGGGCGGTTATCTCGGTCGCGAAGAGATCGATGTTATTCAACCCGTAATCGATCAATGCCTTAGTAAAAATTGGCAAGTCTCCGGCCCCTATCCGGCAGATACCTTGTTTCAACCAAAGTATCTGAAAGACGCTGATTGCGTGCTGGCGATGTATCACGATCAGGGTTTGCCAGTACTTAAGCATGCGACTTTCGGAGAGGGTGTGAACATCACCTTAGGTCTTCCCATTATTCGCACGTCGGTTGATCACGGCACTGCTCTAGATATTGCTGAGCAAGGTTTGGGTCTGGCGGATCATTCGAGTATGAGCGCTGCTTTGCATACTGCGATAGAGATGATTCACGCATCCCGCAGTACGATTCAATGAAGCACATTCCACGCAAACGTTTTGGTCAGAATTTTTTGACTGACCGTCATGTACTGAATGAAATTATTCAGTCGATAGCGCCACAAGCCGATGATTTTATGGTGGAGATTGGACCTGGACAAGGTGCGATGACATCTTTGCTGCTGGATGGACTTAATCAGTTGCAGGTGGTCGAATTAGATCGTGATTTAGTTCAGATCTTGGAAAAAAAATTCCAACATCGTGCATTAAAAATTCACTCAGGTGATGCGCTTAAATTTGATTTTGCATCCTTGGCACAGATAGATAAAAAATTGCGAGTGGTGGGTAATCTTCCCTACAACATCTCGACACCCCTCTTGTTTCATCTGGCTGATTATGTTGGCAGCATCATTGATCAACATTTCATGCTTCAAAAAGAAGTCGTGCAACGCATGGTTGCCGCACCTGGTAGCAAAGACTATGGGCGTCTCTCGGTCATGCTGCAGTGGCGCTATCAGATGGATTTATTGTTTATTGTTCCGCCCACTGCATTTGATCCACCGCCCAAAGTGGAGTCAGCTATTGTGCGCATGAAGCCGCTAGCCGAGCCCCTAGTCTGTGATCAGCACAAGCTTGAGCAAGTAGTCACTAAGGCATTCTCGCAGCGGCGCAAGGTAATTCGGAATTGTGTGGCCGGTATGTTTACTGAAAGTGATTTGATCAATGCAGGTATTGATCCTCAAACCCGGCCAGAGACAGTAGCGCTAGCCCAGTACGTGAATCTGGCGCGAATTTTATAAACCATCCATTTGCGCCGGATATCGCCAATAATCTTTAAGCGTCGCGTTCTATCAATTCAATTTTGTAGCCGTCAGGATCTTGGATAAAGGCGATCACTGTGGAGCCACCTTTAACTGGGCCAGCTTCACGCGTTA
>CANGFL010000129.1 GCA_947453015.1 Oxalobacteraceae bacterium
ACTACACTATTCATTTTCATCTTCATTCCTCTCGAGAATTTAAAGGGAAATGAATTGTAGGCAATGAAGAAATGCTTATTGCTAATTTAAAGCATGTTATTTGGGAATGGTTTTATTCAGCATCTTTGCTAAAAGAATTTTTGAAAGCATGCGAACTTCTTGGTCATACGTTATTAATTTTTAGTAGAGCCACATAGTTTTTTCTCAATTTTCGCTGCCAATTCGCAACACAGAAAATTTGTTGAAAAACAACGACTCATGACGACGACTCTGTTGAAAAAGTGCGGGTGACGTGTCAGGCATGCGAACGGCGATTAATTAATCGCGCTCGCGAGCCTGAAGTTTTTGAAATACCGGAGGGAATTAGCTAAATGTCTTACCTTCGTGCGCCAATTTAGTTAGCAAAGGCGCGGGAGTCCATGCTTCAGAATGGCTACCTTTGGCATACGAATGAATGGCCATTACTACGTTAGAAAGACCAACGGTGTCAGCATAGAACATGGGACCACCACGGAATAACGGGAAGCCATAACCCGTCAGGTAGACCATATCGATATCCGAGGCACGCATTGCAATGCCCTCTTCCAATATCAATGCACCTTCATTCACCAGCGCATACACCAGACGTTCGACGATTTCTTTATCGCTGACTTTGCGGCGCTCAATTCCAATGGCTTTGGAATGATCGATGATCATAGTGTTGACTTCAGTCGAGGCGTAGGCTTTACGATCGCCCGCTTTGTAGTCATACCAACCCGCTGAAGTTTTTTGACCAAAGCGCCCTTTTTCACACAACAGATCCGCAACTTTTGAATACGTAACCTCTGGCTTTTCTACGTAGCGGCGCTTACGTATGTACCAGCCAATATCGTTACCCGCCAAATCACTCATGCGGAACGGGCCCATGGCAAAGCCAAATTTTTCTACGGCCTTATCGACCTGCTCGGGCAGACAACCTTCTTCCAGCAGAAAACCTGCTTGTCGTATGTATTGCTCAACCATACGATTGCCAATGAATCCATCACACACACCGGAAACGACACCCGTCTTTTTAATGGTCTTGGATAATGCCAGCGTGGTCGCGAGTACATCTTTGCCGGTCTTAGCACCGCGCACGATTTCAAGCAATTTCATGACATTGGCGGGGCTAAAGAAGTGCGTACCAATCACGTCCTGTGGACGCTTAGTGAAGGCAGCAATTTTGTCGACATCTAAAGTCGACGTATTTGAGGCGAGAATGGCACCTTGCTTCATTACCTCATCCAATTTCTTGAATACGGTTTCCTTTACGCCCATGTCTTCGAACACGGCTTCAACCACAATATCTGCTTGAGCTAAATCTTCATACACTAATGTGCCGGTAATCAAGGCCACGCGTTTATCAAACTGCTCTTGCGTCAAACGACCTTTCTTCATCGTGTTTTCGTAATTTTTACGTATTGTCGCTAAACCTTTATCTAAGGCTTCCTGCTTCATTTCAAGCAGTTTGACGGGGATGCCAGCATTGGCAAAATTCATGGCGATACCACCGCCCATGGTGCCGGCACCAACCACTGCTGCTGATTTAATCGTTCTAAGCGGCGTATCGGAGGGAACATCAGGAACCTTTGACGCAGTACGCTCACCAAAAAACGCATGCCGTAAGGCTTTCGATTCTGTAGTTTGAACCAACTCAAGGAATAGATTGCGCTCGAGATTGAGTCCATCATCAAATTTCATTTTGACGGACGCTGCGACGGCATCAACACATTTCAGCGGCGCTGGAAAGGGGCCGGCTACAACACGCACGGTATTCCGAGCGAACTGAAGATATCCATCGGCATTGGGATAGTTAATTTTTATATCGCGAATCTTCGGCAGCGGGCGTGCATCTGAAACTTTTTTAGCAAACGCTAATGCACCTTCGAGCAAATCACCCGTGATCATTTGATCAAATAATTTTGTGCTGGCTAATTTGTCGGACATCACCGTTTTGCCTGAAACGATCATGTTTAAAGCGGGCTCCAGACCCAAGATGCGCGGCAGTCGTTGCGTGCCACCTGCTCCCGGCAAAATACCGATGTTCACCTCAGGCAGAGCGATTTGTGCACCAGCTACGGCAACGCGGTAATGACAACCCAACGCTAATTCAAGACCACCGCCCATAGCTACACCATGTATGGCGGCGATAACGGGTTTATCACTCGCTTCGACAATGCTAATTACCGTCATTAGTGAAGGTTCTTGCATGGCTTTAGGCGTATTGAATTCGCGAATATCGGCGCCGCCTGAAAATCCCCTGCCTTCGCCTATGATTACAACAGCCTTAATGGCGGTGTTTTCAGCTGCCTTGGCGATGCCTTCCACGATACCGGTACGGGTCGCATGCCCAAGCCCATTGACGGGTGGGTTATTTAGCGTGATGACGGCGATATCGCCTTGCTCTCGGTACGTGGCGGTCATGCTTGTCTCTCCGGTGATTATTTTTAATAGGTTATAAAACCCTATGATAGCGGCAGACCGTTAATATACCCCAGAAAAGCACGACCGTATTATTCTCCTCGATTCAATTAAATAAACCCCTGCGTTTTATGAGAATGCCACTCATGCATCAAACGCATGACTCTTTCAATCACTCCATCAATAACTCTTTCAATTGGAATTTCGTTTAACACGCAAGATCGCACTACGTTGTTGATCTTCGCTGTACGCATAATCCACGCGGCCACCCGATACTTTGCCCAGCACAATCATGTTGGTAGTGATCGCATCGTGATCTTGCGCTGAAAAAGGTCGCTCGTAACTGGTCACCACACCTTGATATCTGAAATTTAAATTCTCTAATGACGTTCGAATAGCATCGCCATCCAATGTTTTTGACTGACGGATAGCATGAGCCAATATATGCATTCCATCGTAACCTTGAGCCGCGCTCATAGGAGAAGGAATCAAATCAGATTTAAAGGCGCGATGGTAGGCCAGTAAAAAACTATTCTTGGTCGTTGAGCCTGCATCTTGTATGAAGGTTTGCGGCATTAGCGCTCCATCACCCGCAGGTCCAGCGGCATCGATAAAATTTCGCATAGAGAGTGTCCAACTACCCAGCAATGGAACTCTCCAACCGGAAGCCTGTACACCACGCGCAATATTCGCCAGCTCGGGACCAATTCCCCACACCACTAACGCCGATGCACCTGCTGCGCGCGCGCGTTTTATTAACCCACTCATATCGGTATCGCCGACTTTAAAACGATATTCTCCAATAACATCTAAACCAGCGAGTCGTGCCTGTTCAGCGAAAGCCGCCACACCACTGTCACCATAAGGCGTGGTATCGGCCATTAAAGCGATGCGAATAAGTGATCTGCGTTTCAAATCTGCAGCAAGTACTTTGGCTTCGAGATCAAGCGTAGGGGAAACACGAAAGATGAAATTCACCTTTTGAGCGGGCGGAGAAAATTTTCGTGTCAGTGCTGGTCCAGTGGATACCGCAACCACCAGCGGAATTTTTGCCTTCTGGTAGTAGTCTATCGATGCAAGGCCCACACCGGTGTTGACGATACCAATGGTGGCGGCAACTTTTAAGCGAGTCAGCTCATCAGCGATTTTGCCACCGGTTTCATTGTAAGCGGTGTCATCGCGCTCAATCAACTCAATGGGCAAGCCATTAATGCCGCCTGAACTGTTGATCTCTTCAACGGCAAGTCGTACGCCATTGCGCATACTCTCGCCCATGGGGCTGGACCCTCCGGTAAACGGCCCACTAAGCCCAATACGGATCGCTTGAGCGTGAATTTCTGTAACGAGACATGCCAGACTAACGATCAACAAAATTTTTGTTAAGCAAAGGCGTCGATCTATAAAACGGTAGCAAGCATCCAAAGCAGTCTCCTTGTTGAATGAATGCCGCATTTCATGCCATCGCTACCCTGCTGTCTAGACTTACACAGTATTTGTGGCGCAGATCACACCGAGTACTGCGCTTGAAGCCCAAAATAAAAAAAGCCCGCATGGTATGCGGGCTTTAGTATCGAACGACGATTTATTTATGAAGGGCGCTTCATGCTGCAAGAAGTCGGCTGAGCGGCTACATAGGGATCAACCTTTTGATCCGTGCGCCAGCCGTAACCGGTATTTTCCTGATCAAACTTCACTGTCTTGCCATTCGTTTTAACCCAGGTAGTCACATACAGCGGTTGTTGTAGCTGGTGATCTGTCTTACGCATCTCCACTTCACCATTCAAGCTTTTGAATTTTTGCCCTTCCATGGCGAAGGCAACTTTAACCGGATCTGTCGATTTAGCCTGATTCACACCCTTAGCAAGCAACTGTATGCCTGAGTAGGTTGTTACAGCGTACAAGTCATCATTGAATTTCTTTTTGAATTCTTCAATAATTTCTTTGCCAGCATAGGTTTCATTGTTGACGTTCCATGTGCCTACGTAGCGCACGTGGTTAGCCGCTGCCGCACCCATCACCGTAGGGACACCCGTGGTGTAACCGTAATAGGTATAAAACTGCGCTTTTAGATCCGATTCGCGTGCGGCTTTAACCAGCAACGCCAAATCCGAACCCCAGTTGCCAGTAATCACCGTGTCAGCGCCGCTGGCACTGATCTTCGCTACGTAGGGTGCGAAATCTTTTACGCTTCCAATCGGATGCAAATCATCGCCGACAATTTCGATATCCGGACGTTTGCGTTTGAGATATTCCTTAGCAGCGCGAGTAACTTGCTGACCGTGTGCATAGTTTTGACCAATGATGTAGACCTTTTTAACAGTCTTATCGGCTGCTAGGTAGGTGGTCATCGCTTCCATTTTCATATCGGAATTCGCATCCAACCTGAAATGCCAAAAACTGCATTTACTATTGGTGAGATCAGGATCTACAGCCGCATAATTTAAGAAGACGATTTCTTTACCTGGATTACGTTCGTTATGCTTATTAATAGCATCGATCAAAGCACCCGCCGCTCCGGAACCATTGCCTTGAACGATATAGCGATAACCTTGGTCAATCACCGTTTTTAAAACGGTCAAGGATTCTTGCGGGCTTGCTTTGTTATCAAAGCCGGTGACTTCAAAGGTGTGACCCGGTGCCCATTTTTCTCTGTTCGCAACATCTGCAACCAGTTGAAAACTATGGAAGGTGTTTTGGCCTACCGGCGCAAATGGGCCTGACAAGGGGTCGATGAATGCAATTTTTATGTTCTCTGCAATAACCGATGACGATGCCAGAGCAAGTAATACA
>CANGFL010000130.1 GCA_947453015.1 Oxalobacteraceae bacterium
TGGCGACACTTCTTTAAAGAAAGAAACTTCAAATAATTTAGAATTGTCGCTGCAAAAAACAGAAGAGAAACTACGTTGGAAAACCAATGCTTACCAAAATAAAGTCAGTAACTTTATTTACGGCGACATTGGAATCATCAATCTCGATCCGAATGGTGTATTACGCGATCGCAATTTCAAACAGGCGAATGCCACACTCAAAGGCATAGAAGCTGAACTCAGCTACAACTTGTATGAAACAGGATGGTTTGGTCGTGTGTTTATCGATAGCTCACGCGGCACGCTCGATGATTTGGGCAATCTACCTTTACAACCTGCAACCCGTACAGGACTAAATGCCGGATATCAAGATTCACGTTGGCGTTCATCACTATCGGTAATACATACTGACGCACACTATCGCATTGCCAGCGCAGCCGTGTCAGAAGAAACGACCACCAAAGCCTATACCAACGTCGACGCGAATCTGTCTTATACGCAACGGTACGGAACCACTGACTTAACCTGGTTCATGATTGCTCGTAATTTGTTGAATGAAGAAATTCGTCTCTCAACATCGCTCTTGAAAGACTACGTTCCTCAGCCCGGACGTAATCTGATTGTTGGTGTTCGAACACGCTTTTAATTTTGCTGTACGAGAGCAACGTGTAAGTCACGCCACGTTGTAGTCAGCAATTCCATAAAACAGTCAGGGCAATCATCATGATTGCCCTCTGTCTGATTGACATCCACCTGCAATGGCGATGTAATGATTCGCAAGAGTGTGGCCGCGTAAAATTATGCGCAGTGGCTTTCTCAGCTTTGTATCCGAATTCATTCTCCCATCAGGCAATTTCATCTCGTGAAAATTTTTGGACTGTTTACAAAGACAGCGACGCCAGATAGTCGTCAAAGTAAAAATACGCCAGCCGATGAGGCTCGCGAAACTTCACAAAAAATTGATTCAATAGAATCAGAAATCGTGGCCGAATTTGGCGCACCCACCTTGCTGCAGCCGCATCACGAAAGCATTGTTGAAGGTACGCCCATGCTCGCGCCGTTATCGCATGTCATGGATGAAGCCGCTGTATTGTTTGCCAATGGCCAATCCAATGAAGCCAAAGCGCTACTGCTGCAAGCCACGCGCGATGACGGCGGCAGCAAAGAGCATCAGCTCGCCTGGTGGATGTTGTTCGATTTGGCGCTCGCAGAAAACCAATCCGATTTTTTTGATCATCTCGCGCTCACCTACGCCAAAAAATTTGAAACCTCACCACCGCAATGGCAAGCACTCAGACAAGACTCTGAACTCGCCAATGCACAACCCGAGCTACCCGTACTCAGCTTTCGCGGCAAGCTAACGGAAGCCTCGCAAGCCGCTCTTGAACAGTTACAGCAAATCGGATTACGTCATCATCATTTCGTGATGGAATTTGCGGCGATCACTGATCTGACTATTCCAGGGTGCGCTGCATTTTTAGGCGTACTTGAGCATTGGCAAAAAGCTTCCTGTGAAATTTCTATCCGCGGCGGCGATGCCGTAGTGAGTCGAATTCGCGACTGCATACAGCCCGGCAGACGCGACAGCGATGATGCGGCATGGCGGTTATTGATTGAATTACTTCGCTTGATGAATGCCGATGAAGCCTATGAAGCCGCCTGTGTCGATTACAGCGTCACCTACGAAATATCGCCGCCTGCCTCACCTCCGCCACCAATAAAGCCCGCGCAGCAAACGCCTGTATTTACGATGCCACCATTGATCTCATTGCCAATCGACAAACTGCTCGCACAAACAAGCGAGTACGCTCAGCAATCGCCCAAGCTGCTTTTAGATTGCCGTAATTTACGTCGGATAGAGTTCAGTGCCGCCACACCATGGCTCACCGGACTGCAACAACTAGCACAGGGCAAAGTTGTAGAATGTCGCGATACCAGCTTTCTTATTGGCAGACTATTGCAACTGGTCGGTGGCGCTAGCCGGCTGCATATTATTTATCGAAAGCCCTGATAACCATGAATGGTTCGGGGCTTGATTTTTACCCCGATACCCCATGGAACAATTTCACGGCACCACTATACTTTCCGTACGACGCGGCAATCTGGTCGCGCTCGGTGGCGACGGCCAGGTCACTCTGGGCAATGTCGTCATGAAAGGCTCGGCGCGCAAAGTGCGCAAGTTATTTCATGGCAAAGTCTTAGCCGGCTTTGCCGGTGGGACCGCTGATGCGTTTACCTTGCTTGAGCGCTTCGAATCCAAACTAGAAGCCCATCAGGGCAATCTAATGCGCTCCTCGGTTGAACTGGCAAAAGATTGGCGTACCGATCGCATGCTGCGCCGATTAGAGGCCATGCTACTGGTCGCTGACCGTGAGTCGACGCTCATCATCACCGGCAACGGTGATGTACTCGAACCCGAAGATGGCGTCGGCGCCATTGGCTCAGGCGGCAGCTACGCTCAATCCGCTGCCAAAGCTCTACAAGAAAATACCGACTTGTCGCCGGTTGAGATCGTCAAAAAATCACTGACCATCGCCGCACAACTCTGCATTTATACCAATCACTCGCTCACTATCGAGACACTAGAATAAACACGGTGCATCCATGAACCTTACACCGCAACAGATTGTGATCGAACTCGACAAACATGTCGTCGGTCAAGCCAACGCCAAACGCGCCGTAGCTATAGCTTTGCGTAACCGCTGGCGTCGGCAACAAGTGCCTGATCCCTTACGTCATGAGATCACGCCAAAAAATATTTTAATGATCGGACCGACGGGTGTCGGCAAAACCGAAATCGCGCGTCGACTTGCGCGCTTAGCAGACGCGCCGTTTATTAAAATCGAAGCGACGAAATTTACGGAAGTCGGCTACGTCGGCCGCGATGTCGACACCATCATCCGCGATCTCACCGAAATCGGCATCAAACAAACGCGTGAATTAGAAATGCGTAAAGTGCGTGCGGGCGCGGAAGACGCCGCCGAAGATCGGATTCTTGATGTACTCCTTCCACCTGCGCGTGATTTTGGTTTTGCAGCAACGCCCAGCGCCGAAGAAAAAAATGAGAATGCCACGCGTCAAACATTTCGTAAGCGATTGCGAGAAGGTGCGCTCGACGATCGCGAAATCGAGATCGAATTAGCCGACACACGTCCACACATGGAAATCATGGCGCCGCCCGGCATGGAAGAAATGACCGAGCAAATTAAATCTATGTTTTCAGGATTGGGAAACGGACGAAAGAAATCGCGCAAACTCAAAATTGGCGAAGCGATGAAAATACTCATCGATGAAGAAGCTTCACGACTCGTCAATGAAGAAGAACTCAAACAAAAAGCCATCACCAACATTGAGCAAAATGGCATTGTCTTTCTAGATGAAATCGACAAAATTGCCGCTCGTGGCGGCGTGCAAGGGGCCGATGTATCACGCGCTGGCGTGCAACGTGACTTGCTACCTTTAGTTGAAGGCACCACCGTCAACACTAAATATGGCATGGTCAAAACAGACCATATTTTGTTCATTGCTTCCGGCGCGTTTCATCTGGCTAAGCCATCTGATTTAATTCCAGAGCTACAAGGCCGCTTTCCTATACGCGTCGAGTTAGAGTCACTCTCGATTGCTGATTTCGAGCGCATCTTGACGTCGACCGATGCCTGCCTGACGCGACAATATCAAGCCTTACTAGCGACTGAAAATGTGCATATTGAATTCGCTGAAGATGGCATTCGTCGTCTTGCAGAAATTGCTTTTTCTGTGAATGAAAAAACAGAAAATATTGGTGCTCGTCGCCTCTACACCGTCATGGAAAAATTGCTCGAAGAAGTCTCCTTCGGCGCAGGCGATGAAGCCAGTATCACCGTTAATATCAACGCCGCTTATGTTGATGAGAAACTAGGTGCGCTGGCCATCAACGAAGATCTCTCACGCTACGTACTGTGATTTACCTAGCCTGAGTTATTTTTATTAGCGACGATTAGCCTCACTCGGCGGCACAATCTGCGGCTCTTGCAGCGGGATCGTCGTCATCGACTGATTAGCCGCACCAGTCGCTTGTGATGAGCCACCCACACCAGAGGCGCTAGTTCCTGATGTGCTAGCTCCAGCACTTCCTGCCACACTCGCCACAGGAATAGGCGCAGGTGAACTAGCAACAGCCCGAGTCGGCGGCTGTGATCGATAGGCGTTTGTATTATTCTGACCTGCTAATCCCGCTGTATCTGACACGATGCCTTGCGACGCAAAGGCTGGCAAAGCAATCTCTCGCTCAGCGCCTTTGCCGGCAACAATCACACTGCGCGCATTAATAGACTTAACCACAATACCCGGCATGATTTCCGCATTCAATCGTAATGCACGCGATGGTCCGCCATCGGCAGTAATGATCACAACACTATCTTTCGAGCTGTTCGAACGGATCACACCATTGATCTGAACATTCGCCAATATCGATGCCTGCTCACTTCCACCAAACAAATTAGCGGAGGATGCAAGTGGCGGCATACTTTGCTCAGCTACTGGCAGTAACTCAACTACTTGCTTAGGCGGAGACAACCACTGTTGAAACCAAAACGACAGTGACACCCAAATTCCAACAAAGAATAAAAATGACACTGCATTTGGCAATCGCTCACGCCAAGATTTCAAACTACTGTGTAAACCACTCATTGCAGACCTTTATTTGACTAATTGATTAATTTCGATAATTGGCATCAGCACTGCTAGTACGATTAGCAGCACCACTACGCCCATGGTTAGGATCAACACCGGCTCAAGCAAACTAGCCATAGTTAATGCTCGGCGCTCAAGATCTTGTTCTTGCATTTGTGCAGCGCGATTCAGCATCACAGGTAATTCACCCGTGACTTCGCCCGCACGTATCATGTGAATCAGCATGGGTGGGAAATGTGGATGCACTGATAAGGCTCGCGCCAGACTCATTCCTTCGCGCACACTAGCTGTGGCGTCTTCGACTTGTTCGCGCATAGCAGCGTTAGAAAGTGTATCGCGACTTGTGCGCAGCGCACGCAAAATGGGAACGCCCGAACTAATCGTAATCGCTAACGTACTTGCAAAACGCGACGTATTTAAGCTGCGCTCAAAGCGACCATAAAATGGCGCCACTAATAACCATCGATGCCAACGCATTCGAAGCAAAGGATCGCGCAAGGCATGGCGCCATCCAAAAACAGATGCGATGAGAATCAACGCTGCCAGCCAACCCCAGTGTCGAAA
>CANGFL010000131.1 GCA_947453015.1 Oxalobacteraceae bacterium
CAATCAAGCACATGGTGGTATATCCACAAAAATTTCGTTATGACGCTCACCATCAATCAAACGCATTACGCCAGCGTTCTGCACGGCACGCTCCAACAGATCGGCAAATTCTTCTGCAACGGAACAATAAATTTCCATCCAAGTTTGATAATCCACGTTTTTTTCAACGCGACGTTTGAGTGAAAAATTCATCCCATGCAGATTACTTAGCTTTTTTTGCATAGTGATGACCAGCGCTTGCAGCTCAGCGCTATGGTGATGTTGCACGCGATAGTAGACATATAAATCCATTTCAGGATGATGCTTCCAGCGAATACGGTAGGGGTCCGAACTCCAAGCGCGGTCCCTCTAAACTCTGAAGATGGATATTCGAGCCTAAAAGTTCCAGCTTCATTTCAACTAAGCAGGCTAAACGTCCATCGGGGCCAAGTTCGGCGTTAACCACCATACCGCAGGGTTGTCCTGGATCAGCATCAGAAAAAACCTCCGTGCCCGGCAACACCATGGTGGCATTTGCCGTGGCCAATTGCATGCGTCTTTTTAGCTTACCGAGATACTGGCTGCGGGCAACGATTTCTTGTCCTGGGTAACAACCTTTGCGGAAATTAACCCCGCCGATCAATTCGAAATTCACCATCTGGGGAACGAATTTTTCGCGCGTAGGCTCCAAAATTTGTGGAAGACCTGCTTGAATTTGCGTCCAATGCCATGCGGCAGGGGAGGCGATAGAGACTTGGCTAGCCACCGTAGTCCATAGCTCTGGCGCGTGTTCTTGAGGACCTATCCAAAGATAGCGCTGAAGCCCAACTGCATCAGGCATACGAATCAGCTGGCCGTTCAATGAAGCGGATAATTCGAAGGCTTGTGGAGCAAGCCCAGCCAGTTCGAGGGTGTGCTGCTGTGGGATACCCAAGCCAATAGCGGCCACCGAAGAGCTGACATCCTCTAGCTGCACTTTGGCGCGCAGCACAAACATTTGCAGCCGTTTTTGAAAAGACGCCAGCAGACTCTGCGGCAACAGCATCAGGATGCTCTCAGCAGATTTCCAGAGCAGCACCGTCGCCAACAATCTACCATTCGCAGCGCAATAGCCGGAGAGCTGAGCATGGTGCTCATCCAGACTGGCGAGATCGTTAGTTAGCTGATTTTGAAGAAAATTTATCGCATCCTGGCCGGATACAGACAGGATCCCGTGGTCAATCAAGGGGCTGATAAATCCATGCTTCAAGAGATTTGAAGACATTGAAGCAGCTGATTCCGAGACCGTGGCCGCAGCAGCAGGCACACCTTGCTTACTCAGAAAATCCAGCCATGTAGAGGAGGGTTCAGTCATGAATTCGGTGTAATTCCCTGTGGGAAGCTATCATTACGGGACGGATTATAGAGTCGCGTGGAAAATCGCGTTGGAAAGGCCTGTAAAAGCCTGCGCAGTCGTAATAATCAGCGCAGCCAAGCAAGGCGAGGGAGTCGACATTGGGAATAATAAAAAAACTCGTTGCACTGATCGTACTGTTAGCGCTGCTCAGCAGCGCCTTTCTGGTGTATTGGGTACGTGACCCATTAATCGCACCTAATGGCCAGTCCATAGAATTCAATATCGCGCCCGGCAGTGGCTTGCGTTCGGCCATGAAACAAGTACAAGCTCAAGGCATACCCGCAAACCACTGGTTGATGGAATTTTTGGCACGTGGCATGGGAAAGGGCGCCGCAATTAAGCCGGGAAGCTACCGGATTGAGCCCGGCACCAATCCGATAGGCTTGCTCGACCAGCTAGTTCGCGGCAACACCATCAAAGAATCGCTCACCATTATTGAAGGTTGGACCTTCCTTCAAATGCGTGCCGAGCTAGCTAAGCAAAAATGGTTGAAGCAAGAAGGCGCAAATTTGCCTGTCGAGCAATTGCTGGAAAAAGTCGCACCAGGATTTCCTCATCCTGAAGGCATTTTTTATCCTAGTACTTATGTCTTTGAGCGTGGCACCAGTGATCTGACAATCTACCAACAAGCGCACCAGCAGCTAATGAAAAAGCTCAAACAATCGTGGGCTAATCGCGCGGCTGATTTACCCTACGATAATCCGTATGAGGCGCTGATCATGGCGTCTATCGTAGAAAAAGAAACCGGCAAAGCCGCTGAACGAGCCAAGATCGCCTCCGTATTTGTGAATCGCATGCGCCGCGGCATGTTGCTGCAAACTGATCCGACAGTTATCTACGGCATGGGCGAACGTTTCGATGGCAACATCCGTAAACAAGATTTGCTGACTGACACCCCCTACAATACCTATACCCGCAGTGGATTACCGCCAACACCGATCGCATTGCCTGGCAAAGATGCGATTGATGCCGCATTAAATCCGGCGCCGGGTAAAGATTTATATTTTGTGGCTCGAGGTGATGGCAGCAGCCAGTTTTCAGATAACCTTGAAGACCACAACAGAGCCGTCAACAAATATCAGCGCTGATAGTCATAAACGAGGGCATAGCTAGCAGGCATTCATGGTTAAAGGCAAGTTCATTACCTTCGAAGGTATCGATGGTGCGGGTAAATCCACTCACGTCGAAACGATTTCTACGTATCTGCGCGCCAAAGGAAAAACCGTTGTTACCACCCGCGAGCCGGGTGGCACACCCTTAGGCGAGCGCTTGCGCGAACTCTTATTGCATGAACCCATGCATCTTGAAACGGAAGCGCTGCTCATGTTTGCTTCACGGCGCGAGCATATAGATAAATTGATTGCACCTGCGTTAGAGCGGGGCGACTGGGTTATTTCGGATCGATTTACCGATGCCTCGTTTGCCTATCAAGGAGGCGGACGACAATTATCAACGCATAAGCTAGACATACTCGAGCAATGGGTGCATGCCGACTTTCAACCGCATTTAACTCTGCTGTTCGACGTGCCACTGGACGTTGCCAGGGCGCGCCTGGATAACACCCGAACGCTGGATAAATTTGAACGCGAAAAATACGATTTTTTTGAAAAAGTACGTAATGCTTATCTGCAGCGTGCTGCGCAATTCCCGCAACGCATACGCGTAGTGGACTCTACCCAGCCTCTGGCCAAAGTCACTCAGCAAATAGAACAATTGATCGATCAGCTGGATGAGTGATCTTCTTTATCCTTGGCAAGCAAACGATTGGCAGCGCTGGCAACAAATGCGTGAACGCATGCCGCACGCCTTATTGATTCATGGGCCGAATGGCATTGGTAAAGTCGATTTTGCAGAACATGCTGCCCGCTCGTTGTTATGCGAATCACCGTCGATAGACGGCCACGCGTGCGGTACCTGCGCTTCCTGCGGCTGGTTTGAACAGTACAGTCACCCCGACTATCGTCGTGTACGGCCAGAGGCTTTAGATGCTGAAGATGAAGACGACACTCCTAGCGAGAGCGAAGAAACCAGTACTAAAAAATCCGCTAGCAGCAAAACACCTTCACGCGATATTCGCATTGAGCAAATTCGTTCTTTAGCGAGCTTTATGAATGTATCAACGCATAGAGCCGGTCGTCGAGTTATCTTGCTCTATCCTGCTGAAGCCTTGAATGCACCTTCAGCGAATGCGCTGTTAAAAACCTTGGAAGAACCTCCACCCGATACCGTTTTTTTATTGGTCTCGGATCGTATCGACCGCTTATTACCCACCATCCGTTCGCGTTGCAGACAATTCGCAATGGCTATGCCCGATGCAGCAGCAGCGCACGATTGGCTCAAGACCCAGGGTTTAGATGACGCACAACGCTGGCTGGCAGAGCAGGGTGGTGCACCTTTGGCAGCGTTAGAAGCTTCACAAGGTGAATTCGCTGAAGCTCAACATGACTGGCTATCCCAATTGGCTAAACCCGATCTCGCTTCGGCCTTAAGCGTGGCAGATCGGCTACAAAAAATCGCTCTCTCGCAACTGCTGGCATGGCAACAGCGCTGGCTCTATGATCTTCTGGCGATTAAGCTCGCCGCGCGTGTACGCTACTACCCAGAGCATCGCAGCAGCCTCGCCGCGCTGGCCGCACGAGTTACGGTCGACCGACTACAAAAAGCTGTGCGCGATGCCGCCTCGCGCCGCGCCGTTTCAGAGCATCCTTTGTCGGCAAAGCTTTTCATTGAAGACATGCTGCTAGAGTACGCCGAGCTATTTCGGTAAAACGCACCAGCGACGTTGAGTCGAAGCTAGCGTTCGGCGTACGCTAGTTTTTCGAATGGACCGAATCGCCGTGCAAGAATTTTCAAGCTCTTCAGATTCTTCTTTACTCCGCCCCTCCGTTGTTTCACTGTCGATTCGCGATCGAGCTGCGCTGTATGCGGCCTACATGCCATTTCTACGTAACGGCGGAATTTTTGTGCCGGGTAACCGCGTCTGCAAGTTAGGCGATGAAGTCTTTTTACTTCTCAGCTTGATGCAGGATGAGCAACGCTATCCGATTGCGGGCAAGGTGGCATGGATCACGCCTATGGGCGCGGGTAATCGCCATACGCAAGGATTTGGCATCCATTTACCTGACGACGATTCCGGACGTCGGCTGCGTCAGCGTATCGAAGAGTTGTTAGGCACGGCCCTGGGCTCGACGCGCTCAACCCATACGATGTGAGCTAGCAGCGTACAATACGGCCGGTTCGCATTTGATCGGCTGTTTTTATGTTTGTTGACTCTCACTGCCACATTAATTTCCCCGAGTTGGCCGAAAGGCTGCCCGCAATTTTAGCCACAATGCAGGCTAATCAGGTCAGCGACGCCTTGTGCGTATCGGTGACCTTGCCCGAATTCCCTCAAGTGTTGGCGCTCGCCGAAGCCTATCCCAATATTTATGCATCGGTAGGCGTACATCCTGATTACGATGACACCCCCGAACCCAGCACCGAACAATTAGTTGAGCTGGCAAAGCATCCGCGCATCGTTGCCATTGGTGAAACCGGATTAGATTACTTTCGTATGAAAGGTGATCTCGAGTGGCAGCGTGAACGCTTTCGCGTTCATATCCGCGCCTCTCGTGCCTGCGGTAAGCCGCTAATTATTCATACTCGCAATGCCTCTGAAGATACGCTTCGTATACTGCATGAAGAAAAAGCAGGCACCGATCAAGGCGGTGTGGCTGGTGTCATGCACTGTTTTACAGAATCTCTGGAAGTCGCCAATGCAGCTATAGCGATGGGATTTTATATTTCATTCTCTGGCATCGTGACCTTCAAAAATGCCAAGGATC
>CANGFL010000132.1 GCA_947453015.1 Oxalobacteraceae bacterium
AATCAGCTGCGCATCCGTTTCTGGCGTACCAGTACACGTCAACATCGAAGAAATTCGTAAGCCAGAAACGGATGCGCAGCTGATTGCTGATTCAATTGCTCAGCAACTTGAGAAGCGCATTATGTTCCGTCGCGCTATGAAACGCGCGATGCAAAATGCTATGCGGCTTGGTGCGCAAGGTATCAAAATTATGTCGTCGGGCCGTTTGAACGGTATCGAAATTGCGCGTACCGAGTGGTATCGCGAAGGTCGTGTACCACTGCATACACTTCGTGCTGACATTGACTATGGTTTTGGCGAAGCTGAAACTACATACGGCATTATCGGTATCAAAGTTTGGGTTTACAAAGGCGATCGTTTAGCGAGTGGCGAGACGCCTGTCATCGAAGTGGCAGCGGATGACGAGCGCAAGCGCCGTGCTCCACGTCGTGACGATGGTAAGCCTGCGGGTCGTAACACACGTGCTAAACGTGCCGATGCTCCGGCTGGTGAGGCTGCTGCCGCACCCACACCTGCTGCGGCAAAGCGTGTACGTGCAAAGAAGGCCGACGCTCCAGCAGCACCGGCTGATAAGGCGGGAGAATAATCATGCTGCAACCAGCACGTAGAAAATATCGTAAAGAACAAAAGGGACGTAACACGGGTATCTCGCATGAGCGTGGCACCGCGGTTTCTTTCGGCGAATTCGGCCTGAAGGCAGTCGGTCGTGGTCGTCTCACAGCGCGTCAAATCGAATCAGCTCGACGCGCAATGACTCGTCACATTAAACGTGGCGGTCGTATTTGGATTCGTATCTTCCCAGATAAACCAATTTCTAATAAGCCGGCTGAAGTTCGTATGGGTAACGGTAAAGGTAACCCTGAGTACTACGTCGCAGAAATCCAGCCAGGTAAAGTTTTGTATGAAATGGATGGTGTTGACGAAAATTTGGCGCGCGAAGCTTTTAAACTCGCCGCTGCCAAATTGCCGCTGGCGACAACATTTGTAATACGCCAGGTTGGTCGATAAAAGGATAATTCATGAAAGCATCTGAACTCCAAGGCAAAGACGAAGCGTCGCTCAAAAAAGAGTTGAACGAGTTATTAAAAGCCCAATTTGGATTGCGCATGCAAATTGCAACGCAGCAGCTGCAAAACACTGCGCAGCTTAAGAAAGTGCGTCGCGACATTGCACGCGTGAAGACCGTGATACATCAGAAGGACGGCCAATAATGAACGCGACAGAAAAAAAATCGCTCAAGCGAACACTGGTTGGCACTGTGGTTTCCGACAAGATGGATAAGACGGTTACCGTGTTGATCGAGCGTCGTGTACGTCATCCTTTGTACGGCAAGATCATTGTTCGCTCGAACAAATATCATGCTCACAATGAAGGTAACGTGGCGAAATCAGGCGATACCGTAGAGATTCAGGAAGGTCGCCCAATATCGCGCACCAAATCCTGGACCGTTACTCGTGTTGTGCAGGAAGCCCAGACAGTCTAACGCTTGCGTATACTGCAATATGTAGTGCATAATGCTGGGCTTCGCTCATCTTTGATTGAAAAGGTGGGCTTGTAGTAAAGAATTCGTAACTTTTTTGTCAACCCAATCAGCGCTTCCTAGTTCAGGGTGTGCTGGCGGGACCAAGACTGATCGTCGAGCGGCCCATCCGGGGCCGGGGACGGATTAAGTTGGGAAAGAGAAATCATGATTCAAACTGAAAGCCGGCTAGAAGTAGCCGACAACACCGGTGCACGTGTCGTTATGTGCATCAAAGTGCTTGGTGGTTCTAAGCGTCGCTACGCAGGTATTGGCGATGTGATTAAGGTCACTATCAAGCAGGCTGCTCCCCGCGGTCGTGTGAAAAAGGGTGAAATTTACAATGCTGTCGTGGTGCGCACTGCTAAAGGTGTTCGTCGTCAAGATGGCTCGTTGGTGCGCTTCGATGGCAATGCAGCAGTTTTGCTGAATGCCAAGCTTGAGCCTATCGGCACGCGTATTTTTGGACCGGTTACTCGTGAGCTGCGCACCGAGCGCTTCATGAAAATCGTGTCTTTGGCACCAGAAGTTCTGTAAGGAGCCGTCATGGAGAAGATCCGTAAAAATGATGAAGTCATTGTCCTAACGGGCAAAGACAAAGGTAAGCGTGGCTTAGTTCAACAGCGCGTCGACGCATTGCATGTGGTGGTCGAGGGTGTGAATGTGGCTAAGAAGGCAGTCAAGCCTAATCCGATGACTGGCGCGGTAGGCGGCATAGTAGATAAAACGATGCCTATTAACGTGTCTAACGTTGCGTTGTTTAACGCAGCAACCGGCAAGGCTGATCGTGTTGGCGTAAAGGTCGTTGATGGTAAGCGTGTACGCGTTTACAAATCGACTGGCGAAGTTGTGAAAGCGTAAAAATCATGGCCCGTCTACAAGCAATTTACAAAGAGAAGATCGTAGCTGATCTGACTACTAAATTTGGTTATAAATCGGCGATGGAAGTGCCGCGCTTGACCAAAATTACCCTGAACATGGGTTTGTCTGAAGCTGTCGCTGATAAGAAAATCATCGAGCATGCAGTGGGTGACATGACCAAGATTGCTGGTCAAAAGCCAGTGGTTACTAAGGCACGTAAAGCGATCGCCGGATTCAAAATTCGTGAGGGTTATCCGATCGGTTGTATGGTGACTCTGCGTGGTGCGCGCATGTATGAATTTCTTGATCGACTAGTCACCATTGCTTTTCCTCGCGTACGCGATTTCCGCGGTGTGTCAGGTAAAGCCTTTGATGGCCGTGGCAACTACAACATCGGGGTGAAAGAGCAAATCATTTTCCCTGAAATTGAGTACGACAAGATTGATGCACTGCGTGGTATGAATATCAGCATTACCACGACTGCCAAGACCGACGACGAAGCGAAAGCATTGCTCGCCGCATTTAAATTTCCGTTCAGAAACTGAGGCTGCCATGGCAAAACTGGCACTGATTAACCGTGAACAAAAGCGCGCTGCACTGGTGAAGAAATACGCCGCCAAGCGTGCTGAGTTAAAAGCCATCATCGACGACCAGTCGAAATCGGAAGAGGAGCGCTACGAAGCTCGCCTGAAATTACAGGCGCTGCCACGTAACTCCGCTCCGACCCGTCAGCGCAATCGTTGCGCATTGACTGGACGTCCGCGCGGCACATTCCGTAAATTCGGTTTGGGTCGTATCAAGCTCCGTGAAATCGCTATGCGTGGCGAGATTCCGGGTATGACTAAAGCTAGCTGGTAATAGGAGAATAATCGATGAGTATGAGCGATCCTATCGCCGATATGCTGACCCGTATCCGCAATGCACAAAGTGTGAACAAGGTATTTGTTTTGATGCCTTCTTCCAAGTTGAAAGTGGCGATTGCCCGTGTGTTGAAGGACGAGGGTTATATCGAAGAATTCAATGTAGTGGACCACGCTGGCAAGCCTGAGCTGCGCATTGAACTTAAATATTACGCAGGTCGCCCGGTAATCGAGCGTATCGAGCGTGTATCTCGTCCTGGACTTCGCGTTTACCGCGGTAAGGGCGATATACCGACCGTTATGAATGGCTTGGGTGTCACCATCATTTCTACGCCCCAGGGCGTGATGACTGATCGCAAAGCGCGCGCTACCGGTACCGGCGGCGAGATTCTTTGCTACGTGGCTTAAAGGGAGAAAGCATATGTCTCGAGTAGGAAAAATGCCGATCCCAGTGCCCGCTGGTGTAGAAGTGACGATTGCCGCTGAAAAAATTAGCGTCAAAGGTCCGCAGGGAACGCTGTCGCTGCCTTTGACTGGCCAAGTGACCATCAAGAATGAAAGCAACACCCTCACTTTTGCTCCCGCTGATGAATCACGCGAAGCAAACGCGATGTCTGGAACAGTGCGTGCACTCGTTAACAACATGGTGAATGGTGTTAGCAAGGGTTTCGAGAAAAAGTTGTCTCTCGTTGGCGTGGGTTTTCGTGCGCAGGCGCAGGGCGATAAGTTGAACCTGTCGTTAGGTTTTTCTCATCCTATCGTGCATTCCATGCCTACCGGCGTTAAGTGTGAAACACCAACACAGACCGAAATCATCATCAAAGGTATCGATCGCCAAAAAGTGGGTCAGGTTGCTGCTGAGGTTCGTGCCTATCGCAGCCCCGAGCCATATAAAGGCAAGGGCGTTCGCTATGTGGACGAGGTTGTCGTGATTAAAGAAACCAAGAAGAAGTAAGGGTTGAACATGGACAAGAAAGCATCCCGTCTACGCCGTGCCCGTCAAACGCGTGCGAAGATTGTAGAACTCAAGGTAAATCGCCTTGCTGTGCACCGTACCAACCTTCACATCTACGCCAGCATCATCGGCCCAGATGCCAAAGTTTTGGCCAGCGCATCAACTGCAGAAGTCGAAGTGCGCCAAGAGTTAGCGGGCAAATCAGGCAAGGGTGGCAATACGGCTGCTGCGGCGTTAGTTGGAAAACGCGTAGCAGAAAAGGCGCTCAAGGCGGGTATCGCCGAGGTGGCGTTTGATCGTTCAGGTTTCCGTTACCACGGCCGTGTTAAGGCAGTGGCTGAAGCGGCCCGTGAAGCTGGTCTGAAGTTCTAAGGAAAATTCACCATGGCAAAGATGCAACAAAAAATGCAAAGCGACAAGCCTGATGATGGCATGCGCGAAAAAATGATCGCGGTCAATCGCGTAACTAAGGTAGTTAAGGGTGGTCGCATTATGGGCTTCGCTGCACTGGCCGTAGTTGGTGATGGCGACGGACGCATCGGCATGGGCAAGGGCAAATCAAAAGAGGTGCCTGTTGCTGTACAAAAGGCGATGGAAGAAGCTCGTCGCAAGATGGTTAAAGTATCGCTTCGCAATGGTACGTTGCACCACACTGTGCATGGTCGCCATGGCGCGTCTTCCGTGATGATGATTCCTGCCAAAGAAGGTACAGGCGTTATCGCTGGTGGTCCGATGCGCGCGATTTTTGAAGTGATGGGTGTTACTAACGTTGTGGCTAAATCAAACGGCTCGACAAACCCTTACAACATGGTGCGCGCAACTATTAATGGTCTCGCAAAAATGAGCACCCCTTCCGAGATCGCTGCCAAGCGTGGCAAGACGGTCGAAGAAATCCTTGGTTGAGGCGAACGACATGGCAAACACAGTCAAAGTAAAGCTCATTAAAGGCTTGATTGGAACTAGAGAAACTCATCGTGCGACGGTGCGGGGTCTGGGATT
>CANGFL010000133.1 GCA_947453015.1 Oxalobacteraceae bacterium
GCTCTCACCGAATTACTTGCTATGCTTCTCGTCCTTGTTAATCGAGTCGAGTGCGAAATTCTGTAGGCCCTTACACAAAGAATATACTCAGCCACACTAAAGAACCTGAATGCTGGTATCGATTAATAGAACGTAGCTGGATGTTTCGGCGTAAACAGCGCAAAAATAGTTCAGTTTTACTATTAAAAACCATGCAAGGCATTTCGCAGCGGATTATCCTAAGGCCACTGCTATTTATCATCCGGGCCGCTTTAATTATTCGGGCCCCGCAGTATTGAATTAAAAAAAGGAGAATCATTGTGTCCGATACTATTATTGAAACGCTGCCCGGTCAGCTGCATCAATCCGATTGCCCTTGCTGCGCACCAATCAGCACTGGCACTTCACGTCGTCAGTTCTTAGCAACTGGCGCTGCTGTCTTAGCCGGTGGCCTGATGGGATTCGTTCCTGGTCGCTCGATGGCGGGTGGTGGCAACTATGAAGCGATGCTGGTTAACTGCATCGATCCACGCTTTACCACGCTGAGCTGGCAGTATATGGGTCTGCTGTCGGGTGTCGACCGTGAAAAACTGGGCGACAACTACAGCCACTTCGTAATGGCCGGTGGCCCACTCGGTGCTGTGCATCCAAAATTCGCAGCCTGGCACAAAACGTTTTGGGACAACCTCGATATCACGGTTAGCCTGCATCACATCAAACGTGTAGTGGCTTTATCTCATCGCGATTGCGGTGCAGCTAAGCTTGCTTTTGGTGCTAGCGGCGTAGCCGAAAAAGAAGTTGAAACCGGTTCGCATGCTGAGGCATTGATGGCCTTCCGCAAAGAAGTCAACGCGCGTCATCCAAAGCTCAGCGTTATCACTGGCATTATGGATGTGTCGGGACGTGTTGATCTCGTCGGTTAATCGTCAAGCTACCTGGTTATTTTGACTTGAATCAAGGTAACGTTTGAGTTAACAATGAATACTGGCTCCTATCAAACATAGGAGCCAGTATGTCTTTAGATCACGCCGTTGTATGGATAGATCATCGTGAAGCACACGTCATTCAATTTAATGAATCGGCGAGCGAGAACGAGATTATTCACACCAAATCCAAACACTCCCATTTGCATCACAAAGCAGGAACGCTGGGTTCGGGTCATGCCGCGCCTGATCAATCGTATCTGCATGAAGTGACCGAAGCAGTTGCCAGTGCTGCGGAAATACTGGTCGTTGGCCCGGGATCGGCTAAGCTTGAATTGCTACGTCATGCGCAACAGCATGATCCGTTGATTGCAAAAAAAATCTTGGGTATCGAGACTATCGATCACCCCACCGACAAACAATTACTTGCCTACGCTCGCCACTATTTCAAGCCTGTCGATAAAATGAATGGGACCGGCGTCATTCGTACCTGAACGTGATTCGCATTATGAAAAAAATTATTACTCTGTTAGCTGCAGCAACGCTGTTTGCCGCTGGTGGCGCTTACGCAGGACAAATACGCTACATTTGTAGTGGCACGCATGTGGAGTATGACGGCTGGGGTAAGCGTACTGAGCAGATGAGTAGTTTGAAAGAAGATCCGGTTGATCTGGTGATTGATACTGAAGCAAATAAGATAAGTTTCAGCACCAAGTACGCCGGACCTGTGACGACTGATTTAAAAATCAGCGAGCAATGGTATGAAGGTGAAGCGCCGGTGAATATCACCGTCATGAAACGCAACGTTGCACAGGTCAGCGTTAAGCTGGGTCGAATAGCGTGGCAGGCCATGACGATCTACACGCTGGATGATGCGAACGGCGAAACTCACCTCGCCTATGCCGGCGTCTGCACACCTAAAGCAGTAAAGTAAACAAACGCCCTACTCTACGTGTTTGCGTCCGGCGATATAACGCACACCTGTCGGGCCATACACTTCGGTATGCGGAATATTGGCATCAAGTGCAAACGTATCACCCGTGCGGCAATGCTGCGTACGACCTTCAGCTACGATCGTAATCTCACCGTCTAAAATTAATGCGCGCGCTGCAAAGGGGTGCGTATGCAAATCCAATGAGCCATTCGCGGGACGTTCTACCACGACAGTTTCAAAACCTTCTTTCTGCATCAACTGCTCGAATTCTTGTGGGTTCATGTCCGCTCCTTTTTTAACTCTTTGAATTTAATTTTTTAGCTTTAATTTTTCGGCTTTAATTCTTCGACACCAGTTTTACTAAGGTGAGCAAGGTTTGATTAACCGGTGTTGGGACGCCATGTTTTAAACCAAGTCGACACACATAACCATTCAGGTAATCAATTTCTGTTTTTTTGCCGCGTGCCAAATCTTGCGCTGTCGATGAATACTGAGTTGCCATCGTACTCGCCAGATTTCTTACCGTCGCATACATATCGCCAGGTACGTCAATACCTTCGGCTTTTGCAACGGCAAGACATTCCGTAACAACGGTTTCCATGAGCGCTGGAATACCCTCGACCTGCACCATCTCACCATACATTTTTTGTGCAATGGCTGACAAGGCATTGTAGGCACAATTGATAATCAGCTTAGCCCACAGCGGACCCATCACATTCTTAGAGACTTCAACCGGCACCTCGGCCTCATGAAACCACTGCTTCACATCGACACTTTCGGGTGCGTCACCAATCACTAACTCACCTCGGCCGTGATGCTTCACATGACCGGACCCGGCCATTTCAGTCGCGACGTACACCACCGCTGGTATCACTCGCTGCGGTAATAGCTGCCTCAAAAGCTCAGGACTCTCAGCACCATTTTGCAAAGTCACTATCACAGCATCAGGTTCTAAGTACGGTGCAATCTCGCGCGCCGCTGATTCGCTGTCTGTAGATTTAACGCAAAACAGCACAAGACGTGCTCCCTTAACGCCCGATGCATCGGTGACGGCTTTCATGGCGACATGCTCAGAAAACTTTTTAGTATCGAGTAACAGTCCATGCTGATTAACCGCATCCACATGAACTTGTCGACCAATCAGCGTTACAGGAAAGCCAGCGCGCGCCAGCATGGCGCCGAAAAAACAACCGACAGAACCCGCACCCATCACGGCTATCTGCGGCTTAGCATTCGCATTAGTTGACGACATGGTGACCTTTCTTTTTATTATATTTTTAAGGACGCATTGAAAAAATTAAAATAAGCTATTTTTCGAGTCATGGGACTAAGCTGAACTATAACCTAGCTCCACTTATCTAGCAGATTGCTACTATTTTTTACAACTAAACTCTGCCGATTAGGGAATAGGATTTTATTAGTGACTAGCATTTTTATTGAGTAAAAATTCCAGTAAGGTCTGGGTAAATGCTTGCGCGACCTCCCAGTTCGATAAATGTGCTGCATTGAGCTCGACATAACGCGAACCTTTAATCGCGCGAGAAATCAGTTCGCCATGTTCAGGCGGCGTTGCCTTGTCATGCTTACCGCCTATGACTAAAGTAGGTGCGGTGATAGAAGTCATATTAGCGCGCTGATCCATATCGCGTACCGCTGCGCAGTTAGCGATATAACCTTCAACCGATGTCTCTTGCAGCATTTTTCTTACGCGATCTACTTGCGCCGGAGCATGCGCAAGAAAGCCGGGAGTGAACCAGCGCTCAAGTACGCTCTCGATAATGCTCTCCATGCCATCTTGCTTAACTTTAGTGATACGCGTATTCCATATTTCAGGCACACCAATGGCAGCACTGGTATTACAAAGTGCTAAACGATCAATCCGCGATGGCGCATACACACTTAGCCAGATACCTGTCATGCCGCCCATAGACAGGCCGCAAAAATGTGCGCGCTCTATTTTTAATCCATCCAACAAAGAAAGCACATCACCGCCAAGTTGTGCAATGGTGTACGGTCCTTGCGATACATCAGAACTTCCATGTCCACGCGTGTCGTAGCGCAAAACACGAAAATGCTGGGAAAGCTCAGGCAATTGCGGTAGCCACATCGACAGGTTAGTACCCAGTGAATTAGACATCACTAATACCGGTGCTTGTTCAGGACCATCAAGTTCGTAGTGCAATCGACCGGTGCCTGTTTCATAGAAAGGCATAGAGACTCCTGTAGTTGAAATTCATGCGACCTGGAAATCAGTGCTTGCGTTGACGATGTTCTGTGAGAACACGATCGACAAACGTTTCGGCCTGCCCCAGATAATTGACAGGATCAACTAACTTTTGAAGTTCGTCTCTAGAAATCAGGCTATTAACGTGCTTATCAGCCTGCAAGATGTCAAACAATGATTTATCGGTAGCGATTGCTTGCGTACAAGCGGCTTCTACCAGTTCGTGAGCGGCAGCACGGCCGAGGTGATTACTTAATGCAATCGACACCGATTCAGCCATCACCAGGCCATGAGTCATATCGATATTGCTGCGCATGCGCTCGGCATGAACTGTCAAGCCCTCAACCACATCGCATAATTGGTGTAATGCACCGGAGGTCAACTGAATAATCTCAGGCAAGGTATCCCACTCAGCTTGCCAGCCACCGAGCGCACGTTCATGCTCTTGCACCATGCACGACAATAATGTCGAGACCAGTGCGGGTACTCGGTGGGCAGCCGTAAGTGTGGCAGAACATCCCACCGGATTGCGTTTATGCGGCATGGTGGAAGAACCACCTCGTCCTTGGCTGCTAGGTTCGGAAAGTTCAGCGATTTCCGTTTGCGCATGCAAAGAAATATCACGCGCTATTTTTCCTAAGGTACCCATTAACAATCCCAACGTGGTGCCCACTTCAGCCATGCGATCACGATGTGTGTGCCAAGGTATGGCCGGTAACGTGAGTTGAAGTTCATGCGCTAACGCCTGACTGACGGCTAAACCTTTATCACCCAAACTTGCTAACGATCCTGCAGCGCCTCCGAACTGCAACACTGAAATATTTTTACGTACGATGACGAGTCGCTCTTGATGACGCAGAATCGCATCTAACCAACCCGCTGCTTTTAATCCAAAGGTAATAGGTAATGCATGCTGCATCCATGTGCGCCCTATCATGGGTGTAGCACGATGGCGATGCGCATGCGCTGCCAAAGCATCCGCTAATTCAGCGAGTTCACTCGTGATTAAATCAATCGCCTGACACAGTTGCACAACCAATCCGGTATCGATGATGTCTTGACTGGTTGCACCCCAGTGCACATGACGCGCTGCCTGCGCATCGATCGCCGCGACCTTAGCCGTCA
>CANGFL010000134.1 GCA_947453015.1 Oxalobacteraceae bacterium
GATGATGAACTCGATCGTAAAGCAGCGCTGCGCGAACACGTGCAAGCGGTATCGGATCGAATTACCGAGTTAGCTGATCGTCGTTACTTCGAGCTGGGCGAACTCAACTCACCCGATATGGTGTTTATGTTTATTCCGATTGAGTCAGCGTTTGTTGAAGCCATGCGCGCCGATGAGCAGCTATTTCAAAAAGCGTTGGAGCGTAATGTATTAGTCGCTACACCGACCACCTTGCTGACTAGCTTAAATATCGTGCGTCAGCTGTGGCGCTTCGAGCACCAGAATGCGCATAGTGCAGAGCTGGCTGACAGTGCCTCGCAGTTGTATCAAAAATTTCTAGGCTTTATTAGCTCTATGGAAGATTTGGGGCGTAAACTCGATTCAGCAAAAGCGAGTTACACGACTGCCTATTCTCAGCTGTACAGTGGTCGTGGAAACCTGATTAAGCGCGCCAAAGATTTTGAACGTTTGGGCGTGGCCGTGCAGAAGGAATTGCCGCAAGAATTGGTCGATAAGGCTGAGCTGGAATTGGACTACCTTCCTTCTGTTGACGAGCTAAATAGCGACGATAAAGATAGGGCCGCCTGACAACGCGCCTATGAATCACGCTTGATGCATTGCAGCGTGCTTTTTTTTTGGACTCATGACTAAAATCATATCGATTCTTCCCACATGAGGAGGTTGATATGGTCCGAGCATTGCTGTTGCGTTGCCTCAGGTCGTTACCTATCCTGTTGGCAGTTTGTCTGGTTTGCCCTCAACTCGCCAGCGCACACGCGCTGAGCAAACAAGAGTGTTCTGAGGGGGCTGACTTCATTCGTAATGCCGCGCTTTCACGCGATAGCGGCATGTCTGAAATTTCATTCATGGAAGTCTTTGATAACGACCTAGCGATGCTGAAGTCGATTCCGGCTTCATTGCGTTGGTTCGTCCAAGATGATGATGACGCCGAGTTTCTGAGAGCCGCTCTGCACGAAGTCTTTCGCAAGCCTAACGCACCTGAACGACACGCTGAGCTCTTTGGCGAAGTTTGCCTTCTGCGCGCAGGCGAATGGCATGGCAAGGGCACGCTGAGAACATAAGCTGTTCAGCTAATCGAGATAGGGAATGCCTAGCGATTGATAGCTCAGCTTCAGAGAGCCTTAACGAAGGCGGGTATCTGCAGATACCCGCGAAAGCGTACGCGACCACCGCGTAAGGGCGGACCCGCTAAAGCGTAGTTGGGAAAACGCTTGATGAAACGTCCGATAGCGATTTGTCCTTCAAGTCGAGCCAGGCTCATGCCTGCGCATGCGTGGGTACCGCTCGCAAAGGCTAAGTGGCGATTCGGTGTGCGCGCTATATCGAAAATCTCAGGGTCGTTGAATTGAGATGGGTCACGATTCGCAGCACCAATGCACAAAGTGACTCGCGTTTGCGGTGGCATGGTGAAACCGCCAACTTCGACAGTCTCGGTGGTAATGCGATTGCCGAGTTGATTAGAACTTTCGTAGCGCAGCATTTCTTCAACAGCCGGTTTAATTAAATCGGGTTGGTTGATCAAGCGTTCACGTTGGCTAGTGTATTTAGCTAAGCAAACTAAGCCATTACCAATCAGATTAGTTGTGGTTTCGTGCCCTGCATTGAGTAAAAAAATACAATTGTGAATTAATTCTTTAGCGCTGAGTTTTTCTCCATCGGCTTCACCGAGTATGAGTCGCGTTAGCACATCGATGTCTGGATTACCTGGATGCGCGCGACGGCGCGCGATCAAGTCAGTCAGGTACTCGATAAATTCGGACACAGCGTGATTGCCTCGTTCGGCCACGTCGTCACTCAAAACAGGTTCAAGCGCGCCTAATATGGCCAACGACCATTCACGTAAGGGACCTCGTTCATCAACGGGCACATCAAGCAAATTGCCGATTACTTCAATCGGTATCGCTGAGGCGAAATCGTCGATCAGATCGATAGAGTGTTTTTCTTCCATACGATCTAGCAGGCTATCGACCAAGCGTATCAATCCTTCTTCCATGCCTGCGATGGCGCGGGGAGTGAGCGCTCCCGAAATTAATTTTCGAACACGTGTGTGTAATGGTGGATCAGAAAAAACCAGACTCGTGGTGTGATGCTCATACAGTGGCGAGTCGCCGTATTTGGGTTTGAATTCTAATTTTTTATCTGAGCTGAAGCTCTTAGGATTTTTGTAGATACTGACTAAATCATCGTAGCGAGTTAAGAAGTAGCTACCGTCGCCCAAGCGTTTTACCGGAGCATGCTCGCGCAAGGCACGATAGATGGGGTAGGGGTTGTCGTGAAATCCGGTGGGTAAATGCGATAGCTCGAAAGTCTCTGCAATCTGCTCAGCGTGGTTCGCGCTCATGGAATTATTCGCTAGGGATGATGCACCGAATTATAGGCTGCGAGTTGAGGCAGCTATCGTTCCGTCGGTAGCAAATAAATTATCAATAAATTAAGTTCACGCATAAAAAAAGACGACCTCTTGGTCGTCCTTTTCTAAAAACCCTTGAAGCAGCCAACCTTGCGGTAAGGCTGCTAACCTGCCGAATTAACGGTTGGCGATGTACATTGTGATTTCGAAACCAAAACGCAGATCAGTTGCTGCTGGTGTAGTCCAGTTCATAGCCATCTCCTAATTGATGTTGATTATTAATTTACTAAGCCAAGGGTTGGTCTAGCGAAGTGAATAATGCCTGTGAGTCGCATTCAAGGCATCTGCGAAACGCTGAATTGCATCTAATGATTTTCATGAACCCGACGGATGCTCTCACACAGACAAAGAATCGGCCTCAGTTGGAAAAGCCTGCTGCTATGATGCGATCCACTCAATGTCTGCAAGTGATTTAAGACACTAAATAGATTTATGTTGCGCTGCATCGAAAAATGACACCTCATTCCGCTCACGAAATTTACCCCTCCGAGGCAGAGCTTTCTGCATCCGGCAGTCGTGTCATGAGCTTGCGCCTGAAGATTAACCTCGTGTTCTCGGCACTGACATTTCTTTTATTTGCCATTCTGATTGTGGTGGAGGTCGTAGCTACCCGCAATAGCGTAGGTGAAGAAATGGAAGCTTCCGGACGAATTGCTACGCAGTTGTTAACGCGGATCAGTAGTTTTTATGCGCACAATGATTTACCGGAATTAGTTAATTTTTTGCGCGATACCGGTCGTGTGCGTGCTAACGATATTCGCCTCTATGATCAGAGCGACCACTTGCTGTATCAATCGCCGCCATCAATTTACAAAGCAGGTCGTAATGCACCTGAGTGGTACGCCGCGCTAGTCGCTCCGCCCGACAATGAGCGTGTGATTCAATTGCCAAATGCTCGGTTGGTTATTCAAACCAATCCAACGCGTGCAGTGCTGGATGGTTGGGATAATTTGCTCGACATATTATTTGCTGAGCTGACCTTATTTTTATTGGCTGATTTGTTGATACTCTGGTTGGTGGGACGCTGGCTTGAGCCTTTAGAAAAAGTGCAGCAAGGTTTGCGCGAGTTGGGTCAGGGAGATCATAAAGTACGTTTACCCCCACTAGCAGGCAAAGAAGCAGGTGAAATGGGTCGTGCATTTAATCGCATGGCTCAGGCAGTAGAAGAAAACATCCAAGTCAGGCAAGCCAGTGCTGAGGCACAGGCCAGACTCGACGCGCAACGAGATTTCACCAAACTGCTGCATGCGCGTATTGAGGAAGAACGCGCCGCCTTAGCGCTTGAGCTACATGATGAGCTAGGTCAATCACTGACCGCGATACGCAGTATTGCTAAATCCTTGATGCAGCATCCGACTGTGGCGGGTAGCCCGATAGAGCAGCATGCAACCATGTTGTTCGATACCGCAGGCATGACATCGGATGCTATGCACAGAATGATTCCTCGCTTGCGACCGATTAAACTTGAAGGCATGGGCTTAGTCGATGCTGTGCGTGATTTATTGACGCAGAGTCAGCAAAACAATCCGAATCTGCGTTTGGATTTAGCCGTTAGTGGTGAGTTGTCTGATATCGATGACGGGCTTGAATTAACGGCGTACCGTATAGTGCAGGAAGCCGTGACGAATATCATTCGGCATGCCCAGGCTAGTCGTGCACATGTAACGATAGAGGTGAGAGAAGGGCAGCTGCATTTGTCCATTGCCGACAATGGTATCGGTGCTCAAACACTTAAGCGCGATGGTCACTACGGAGTCCGTGGAATGCAAGAGCGAGCAGAGTCCCATGGAGGAATGATTGAGTTCAAACCTTCTAGCGAAGGTGGGTTAGAAGTGCAGGCAATTTTTCCCTTGAAGCAAAGTAGTCAAGAGAGTGGCAAAGAATGAAAACTCCGATCAATGTGATGTTGGTAGATGATCATGCCGTGGTTCGTTTTGGATTCCGCATGCTGCTGGATGCAACGGAAGATATACGCGTGGTTGCCGAGGCCGAGTCCGCTGAGGTGGCCTATCAACTTATACCGACCGCTAAGCCTGATGTCATTGTGATGGATATATCACTCGGCGGCACGATGGGCGTCGAAGCAACCCGACGTATCGTGGCGCGCGACAAGATGGCGCGGGTTTTAGGTTTGTCGTCGCACGAAGACCCTAGCTATGTACGTTATATGTTGAAAGCTGGTGCGCTTGGATATCTTTCAAAGCGCAGCGCGCCCGATGAACTCATGCATGCCATACGTCAGGTTGCTGAAGGACGTATGTACATTGATAGCCAACTCTCGCAACGCATGGCGTTGGAAGAATTCAATGGTGAAAAAAGCCCAATTGAAGTTTTATCCGAAAGAGAATTTGGCGTTTTCATTCAACTTGCCAAAGGATCTTCCGTCAATCAAATTGCTGAAATGCTGAATATTTCACCGCGTACCGTTGGTACTCATCTGTATAACGTTAAACAAAAACTCGGCGTGGCTAATCAAGCAGAGTTAGCGCTGATCGCGGTGCGGCATGGGCTGATAGAGCTGTAGGGTTCGGTTAAATCAAGCATCGTCGCTCGCCTAATATCTACCGAAAACTAAGCTGGTCGCTAATTAGCCGTCATGGCTCGCTGGAATAGCCGCTAATCCGGTCTAATCCGGTCACCATTCGGGTTTCACTTAACTCGATACTCTGTTCATCGCCGTTCCCAGCCTATTTTTACAAGCTAAATAAGCCGGTTTAAGAGGACGGAGCGCTCGCAAGACTCTGCTCCAGCC
>CANGFL010000135.1 GCA_947453015.1 Oxalobacteraceae bacterium
AGCTAAGTAGTTTAAGCCTGCCACACGCCATAGCCCGCTTCTCTTAATCGTATTGCCAGATCTACTTCCATATACTTAGCGTCTTCATAAGGCATTGGGTTATGTGATTCATACAATTCCGGCAATAACCATAGCCCGTATTCATTAACAAACTTGTTAGCTTGAATGCCTGCTTTATGTCGATCGAAGCGTGTGTCTGGATCGAGCCCTGTCATGCCTACGTAAACGCAGGGTTTGCCGAAAAGATAATTAGGATTGGCTTTCTTGAACTTTGGTTCGTACAGCACGTCTTTGGATAACTCCACGACATAGATGTGATGATTGTTTGCGATCTTCATGTTGACATCATCGGTTTGAATGACATTTTTGTTGTTCGCCAGACCATAAGATTGCCACAACATTCATAGGCGATAAAAAGCATATTGACACAGCCTAGCTCAAGGTTGACCATTCAGTTTCACAAAGAAAAGCAGCCTATTGAAGGGATTTATTTAGGCTTTTAATTGCATAAATTCCAGATTCACGAGGATTTTGATGTCCGACACTGTCACCACCGATGCCATCGACGAGATTTTGACTCGAATGGCCAAGACTGAGGGAGCACTGCTTCCTATTTTGCATGCGATTCAGGCGGTTGAGGGTTATGTGCCTGCTGAGGTTGTCCCTCGCATTGCAGATGCGTTAAATCTCTCACGCGCTGAGGTGCATGGTGTCATTAGTTATTACCATCACTTTCGTCAAAAGCCAGCCGGAAAAGTCGTTGTGCAAATTTGTCGAGCCGAAGCGTGTCAGGCTGTCGGTGCCGACGCGTTCGCGCAAGAGGCGGTGAAAGCTCTCGGCTGTGATTTTCATGAAACGACCAAAGATGGCGCAGTAACTCTTGAGCCAGTCTATTGCCTGGGTCAATGTGCTTGTGGTCCATCTGCCATGATTAATGATGACGTGCATGCACGCATGACGATCGAGCGTTTGAAGTCGCTGGTTGAGCGCGCAAGGAGTCAAGCATGAGCGTGAAAATTTTTGTGCCGCGTGATTCGACAGCGATTGCGCTGGGTGCTAACGAAGTAGCGAAAGCTATCACCGCACATGCCAAAGCTAAGGGTGTAGAGATCTCGTTGGTTCGTAACGGTTCGCGCGGTATGTTTTGGTTAGAACCCTTAGTTGAGGTGGAAATTAATGGCGAACGTCACGCCTATGGCCCTGTCACTGAAGATGATGTGAAATCCTTGTTTGATGCGAATTTCACTCAAGCTGGTCAGCATGCGCTGTCGTTAGGTAAAACAGAGCAGATTCCGTTTTTAAAAAATCAGGAGCGCTTAACCTTTGCTCGCATAGGCATTACCGACCCCGTATCGATAGATGACTACGTGGCCCATGAAGGTTATGTCGGTTTAAAAAATGCCTTGGGTCTTACCCAAGAACAAATCGTGCAGCAGGTGACTGATTCGGGATTGCGTGGGCGTGGTGGTGCTGCTTTCCCAACCGGCATTAAGTGGAACACGGTGCGTGCAACAACCGGTTCGCAAAAATACATCGTATGTAATGCCGATGAGGGCGATTCAGGTACCTTCTCCGATCGCATGGTGATGGAAGATGATCCCTTCATGCTTATCGAAGGTATGACGATCGCCGGTCTTGCTGTCGGTGCGACCAAGGGCTACATCTATGTTCGTTCCGAGTACCCGCATGCGATCGATGTATTGAATGAAGCGATTCTCATTGCCGAGAAAAATAACTATTTAGGTTCTAACGTTTTAGGCTCAGGCCATGCGTTTCACCTTGAAGTGCGTGTCGGTGCCGGCTCGTATGTCTGCGGTGAAGAAACAGCACTACTCGAAAGTTTAGAAGGTCGTCGCGGCATCGTACGTGCAAAGCCACCACTGCCAGCTATTTCTGGTTTGTTCGGCAAACCGACCGTAATCAATAACGTCATATCACTCGCTTCGGTGCCGATTATTTTTTCTCGCGGTGCAGAGTTTTATCGTGACTATGGTATGGGTCGCTCGCGCGGCACTTTACCCATACAACTCGCGGGCAATATCAAACACGGTGGTTTGGTTGAAAAAGCCTTTGGCATCAGCTTGCGCGAAATGTTGTACGACTTTGGTGGTGGTACGCGTTCGGGTCGTGAAATACGTGCGGTGCAAGTCGGTGGCCCACTGGGCGCCTATCTGCCACAGTCGCAATTCGATACGCCGCTCGATTACGAAGCCTTTTTAGCGATTGGCGGTACCTTAGGTCATGGCGGCATCGTGGTGTTTGATGACACGGTCGATATGCTTAAGCAAGCTCGCTATGCGATGGAATTTTGCGCGGTTGAATCATGCGGTAAATGCACGCCGTGTCGAATAGGTTCAACGCGTGGTGTTGAAGCCCTCGATAAAGTAATCGCTGGTGAAGAACGTGAACAACAAATTCATCTGGTGCGTGATCTGTGTGATGTGATGCTGAATGGCTCTTTGTGCGCGATGGGCGGTATGACACCCTTTCCCGTGCTCTCTGCCATGAATCATTTCCCTGAAGATTTCGGCGCTGACAATAAACAAGCGGGATCAAAGAATACAGCCAAGGAGGCAGCATGAATAAGCTCAACGATACCGATTACGGTACACCGCAACGCGAATCAGCAACCAGCGTAACACTAGAGATTGATGGCGTAAGTATTACGGTACCCGCTGGTACTTCAGTGATGCGTGCCAGCACCGAAGCTGGAATTAACGTTCCAAAATTGTGTGCCACCGATTCGCTCGAGGCATTTGGTTCTTGCCGCGTTTGTTTAGTTGAAATCGAGGGCCGCAAAGGGTATCCCGCATCGTGCACCACGCCGGTTGAAAACGGTATGAAGGTCAAGACCCAAACTCCCAAGCTCGCAGATATTCGTCGCGGCATGATGGAGTTGTACATCTCTGACCATCCCTTAGATTGCCTGACTTGTCCAACTAACGGTAATTGTGAACTGCAAGATGTAGCCGGCTTAGTTGGTTTGCGCGAAGTACGTTATGGCTACCAAGGTAAAAATCATCTGGATTTGAAAAAAGATGAATCCAATCCTTACTTCACCTATGACGCCTCGAAATGTATCGTTTGTAATCGTTGCGTTCGCGCCTGCGAAGAAACGCAAGGTACGTTTGCGTTAACGATTGATGGCCGTGGTTTTGATTCGCGGGTAGCTGCCGGTCAAAATGATTCGTTTATGGAATCCGATTGTGTTTCGTGCGGCGCATGTGTGCAGGCATGCCCAACGGCGACCTTGACCGAAAAGAGCGTCATCATGATGGGCCAGGCTGAGCACAGCAAAATCACCACTTGCGCTTATTGCGGTGTGGGTTGTGCCTTCAAAGCTGAAATGAAAGGCAATGAAGTGGTGCGCATGGTGCCTTGGAAAGATGGCAAAGCGAATCACGGCCATTCCTGTGTTAAGGGCCGATTTGCCTGGGGTTATGCGACGCATAAAGATCGCATGCTCAAACCCATGATTCGTAAAAAAATTACCGACCCGTGGCAAGAAGTGTCGTGGGAAGAAGCGATTGGTTATGCAGCAAGTGAATTCCGTCGTATTCAAGATAAGCATGGACGCGATTCCATCGGCGGTATCACGTCGTCACGCTGCACCAACGAAGAAGTCTATTTAGTCCAAAAGTTAGTTCGTGCTGCCTTTGGTAATAACAATGTAGATACCTGCGCGCGTGTTTGTCACTCACCTACCGGTTATGGCTTGAAGCAGACCTTAGGTGAATCAGCGGGTACTCAGACCTTTGATTCGGTGATGCATGCCGACGTCATTATGGTGATTGGTGCTAATCCTGCAGTGGCGCACCCTGTGTTTGCATCGCAAATGAAACGCCGCTTACGTCAGGGTGCCAAACTGATCGTAGTTGATCCACGCACTACAGAAATGGTGAAGTCACCGCACGTTCAAGCGGACTATCACTTAAAGCTTAAGCCAGGCACTAACGTGGCGATGATTTCAGCACTGGCCCATGTGGTGGTGACTGAGGGCTTGTGTAGCGAAGCGTATATCGCTGAGCGTTGTGATGAGCAATCGTTCAAGGATTGGAAAGAATTTGTTTCTCGCCCTGAAAATTCACCTGAGGCCTTAGCTGAAGTAACTGGTGTGCCTGCTGAAACAGTTCGTAGTGCGGCGCGTTTATATGCCACTGGTGGTAATGCGGCGATCTACTATGGTTTAGGTGTGACAGAGCATGCGCAAGGCTCCACCATGGTGATGGGCATTGCCAACCTCGCTATGGCAACAGGTAACGTCGGGCGCGAAGGTGTGGGCGTGAATCCTTTGCGTGGTCAAAACAATGTGCAGGGTTCGTGCGATATGGGCTCGTTCCCGCATGAGTTGCCAGGCTATCGTCATATCTCGGACAGCATCGCGCGTGCTGAATTCGAAGCGCGTTGGGGAGTCACACTCAATCCCGAACCCGGCTTACGTATTCCGAACATGTTTGATGCGGCCTTAGATGGTAGCTTCATGGGCTTGTATTGCCAGGGCGAAGATATTGTTCAATCGGATCCGAACACTCAGCATGTCGCCTCCGCTTTGTCGGCGATGGAATGCATCGTGGTTCAGGATTTGTTTTTGAATGAAACCGCCAAATATGCGCACGTATTTTTACCGGGTTCATCGTTCTTGGAAAAAGATGGTACGTTTACCAATGCTGAACGCCGCATTTCGCGTGTTAGTAAAGTCATGCCAGCTAAAGCAGGTTATTCGGATTGGGAAGTTACTCAGTTATTAGCGAATGCCTTGGGCTATGCGATGAAATATGCACACCCGTCTGAAATCATGGATGAGATCGCATCGCTGACGCCGACCTTCCATGGTGTGTCATTCAAAAAGATTGAGCAATTGGGTAGTGTGCAATGGCCGTGTAATGATGCGACACCTGAAGGTACGCCTATCATGCACATTGATACGTTTGTGCGTGGTAAAGGCAAATTCTTTATTACCCAATATGTACCAACAACCGAAAAAGTTACGCGCAAATTCCCATTGATACTGACCACAGGACGTATTCTTTCTCAGTACAACGTTGGTGCACAAACTCGTCGTACCGAAAATGTGCAATGGCATAGTGAAGATCGTTTGGAGATTCATCCGCATGATGCCGAAGAGCGTGGCATTCATCAGGATGCTTGGGTAGGTATTGAGTCGCGCTCAGGTCAGAC
>CANGFL010000136.1 GCA_947453015.1 Oxalobacteraceae bacterium
ACGGACAGTGCCTGCAGCTAGTCCAAACCCGTAGCTATTTGTTTCTAACGGACGAATCAGTGTCTTGGCTTGGAAAATATAGTCATCCGCTGGGTTACTTCCAGCCGCGTCATAGAACGCACGTCCTTGGCCTAATGTCAGCTCGAAGTTGCCCGTAGGATTACAGGCGGGTAGCGCCCAAACTTCGGTGCTGGTGCGGTATACCCGAGTCCAACTTTCAATTTGGCAGCTACCTGCTGTCGTCAGTCGTGCATCGTCAGTCACGAATGGGCGAGCGGCCCAAACTATGTTTGTGATAGAAATGAGAACAATAAAGGTTAGCGTAAATTTTTTTCGCATAACTTAATTCTAGCTTGTGGTTATTGCCAATGCGTTACATAAGACGAGATCACATTATCAATTCAAAAGGTCTGGGCACTCTATCTCTAGATCTAACTGGTTTGAAAATTCGTTACAGGTCAGCATTTAACTGACAGAGTTACTTGATCCCAGTTTTTACCAGCTTTGCCGTAATTAATGAAATCTGGATCGTGCGCGTATCTCTTTTGCTGGTAAAACTGCTGAGGATTGACTTTGCAATAACTGATCAGTAGATTGAAAGCTGACATTACTAAAGGTCCAAGGATGGTATCGTAACGCTGGACTTCATTCTTGGTGCCAATGAGGTTAATAAAAATGAAAAAACTAAAGAAACAATTTGTTTTTATTTTATTATTTTCTTTGCTTGCAATAGTCCAACATACGCATGCTCGTATGGTTTTGTCCGACGCAATGCCGATTATTTTTAAGGATGCCGACATTCAAGTTTATGAGGACTCTACCAACAGGGCTGACCACTTGAATGTATTAGACAATTTAAATCTTTTTATTCCTGCGACAGAAATCAAATCTTTTAAACCCCATGTAACTTATTGGGTTGTCCAGAAAATATTTAACGGATTAGATCAAGATAGAGAATTACAAATTGATCATTCGGGTTGGAGAGAACTTACGGCTTACGTTATAGACGCAAAAGGTAATACGGTTAAGCTTAAATCTGCAGGCTTTGTTGGAAACCATAATCCATTTCTTGCAACGAATCCTGGTGCAACAAAAATTTCAGAATTTCAGAGCCAATTTCCATCGTTTGTTTTAAAAAAAGGTGAAGAAGTTACGATATTGAGCAGCGTAAAATTTCATCCAATTTTCCCAAGTAAATCGTTTTCATTAAGCTTCTATGATAAGAGTACTTTTTCTGAATTCAGGCGATTTAGCTTGTATTTAGAAGGACTGCTATTAGGAACTTTGCTCGCCTTAACTATTTTTGCTTTATTTAATGCTTATCAATCTAACGATAGAGTGAACATCCATTACGCTATTTGGATTTCAATCGCTTTTTTATCTGTTTCATCTTTGCATATCATTGATGGGCATCGTCTTTTTGAATTTTTCTTTAATGTAGAGAATTTAGTCGTACCTTGGTCTGACACAGTCGCATATGTAATTTTTATTATTCTTGCTTTTGGTCAGTCAATAAGTTACGTAATTTTTGCTCGTCAATATTTAAATATAAAAAAATATTTCCCGAAAATTCAGATCATCACCAATATTTGGATTGCATACGCTGTTATTTATTGTTTTCTTGCTGCGACTGGTGAATTTTACAAAGAGAATACATTTTTCAGTCCGTCCATAATTGCCCCAGCCTATAGTATTGCTGTGGGAGCAGTCTTAATGACTTTTTTTGTCTGTAGCTATCTGCGTTATAGAGCTGGTTTTGGGTTCGCAATTTTTTTTACCTACGCTGTTATTCCATACCTCGTGTTTCGGTTAAGTTTTTTGTTTGGAATAATTGGAATTTCATCTCCCTTTCAGATGCTACCTGACTACGGCATAGGATATTTTTTAAAAAATCCTTGGACAAATCAGGCATTTGGCGTTTGTATGGAGGCTTTGATTATGGCTTTGGCTGTGATAAGCCGAGCACGATGGCTACAAAACGAATTAACAATTAGCGCTAAAAATCATAGCGAATTAATTGAAAAGCAAAATCAGATCCTTGAAACGACAGTAGAAGATAGAACCAGAGAATTACGCATTAAACACGAATTAGTATTGAGTTCAGTGAATTACGCAAGTCGTTTACAGCGCGGACAATTACCACGTTCTATTCGATTAGAAGGACGATTTAATTCTTTCGATACAATTTGGGAACCTCGCGATGTTATTGGCGGGGATGTATATTGGGTCTCATCGTCACTTCATCCGGGTCCTTTTATACTCGCGGTAGCAGACAGTACAGGGCATGGAGTTCCTGGCGCTATGTTGTCGCTGCTAGTTAGTAATTCTCTAGAGCGTATTTACGCAAACGACACTGATCAAGATCCGGCTAGTGCTCTATTGGCGTTGGATCGTTATGTGCGTCTTGGTTTAAACCAAGACCGCTCAGATAGTGAGAGTGATGACGGGTGTGATGCAGCTTTACTGCGCATCGACCCGGATAAAAAAATCATCGAATTCTCTGGTGCAAAAATAGGATTATTCCGTGTGGATTCGCAAGGAATTTTAACCAGATATTCTGGTGCTAGATGTAGTCTGGGATATCAAGAATCAATAATTGAACGATACAAACCCTATTTGCATACAATTAGCTATCAAACAGATGATGTTTTCGTGATTACCACTGATGGATTGACCGATCAAATTGGTGGCCCCAATGGGAAAATATCGTATGGATATCGTCGATTAGAGAATCTTCTTCGCTCACAATTTAAAAAAGATGCGAAGGCTATAACTGCAGCTATCAAGGATGATTTTTTTGCCTGGCAAGGTGTTAACGAGCGTAGGGATGATGTGACAGTCGTTGTATTTAAACTGTAAGCCACCAATAACGAGCATTGAGTAGTGTAATTAGTAGTTTTCGTAATTCACTTAATCTAGATGTCAGTTAAAAAAGCAATAAATTACCTCATCGTTTCATAAGGGAGTTGTTTTTAAAGCGTAAAAGTAATCACTGTTAAATCATCACGATGTCTCTGATCGCCGCGCCAGTTTTCGAATTCTTCTTTGAGTCGTTTTGTAATTTTTTCAGCAGGTTGTGAAGCCATCGATGACAGTATTTGCTCAATTCGACGATATCCAAATGAACTAGGAGCATTTGTTTTCCCGCCAATTTGATCAGTAAAGCCATCAGTCACGACTACAAAAGTATCACCTGGCTCGAAAGAAATCGTCTGATCGTTTGGTTCATCCTCTGGATCAGGGCGTTGGCAATAACCTAGACTCGCCCGTGTTGGAAGATGTCGTGTCACATCTCCTGCAGCGTTAACTTGAAACGCACCGATTTTAGCTCCGGCAAAAATGATCCTGCGCTCTTCACGATTAATTTGCATAATCATTGCGTCACAGCCATCATCGCTTTCACTGTCTTCTGCATCTTGATTCAGTCCGCTGCGGACTAAAAAATCTAAAGTCATCAGGGCGTCTGCCGGAGATTTGTCAGGCTCAGTTGAGTAGATTCTCTCCAAAGAGTTGCTAACTAATAGAGACAGCATTGCACCTGGCACTCCATGCCCAGTGCAATCGGCAACTGCTAGCGTATACGATCCAGGATGTTGTGAGGATGATAGCCACCATAAATCGCCACCGATAGTGTCACGCGGTTCCCAAATGATGCCAAGAGATCTAAATCGTCCCTCTATTCTATGTGGTTTAGGCAGCTGACTACGTTGGAGACGACTGGCATAATCCACAGAACTCACTATCAAGCGATGTGCTTCATCAAGCTCTTGGTGCTGCTCAGCGAGTTCACGAGTTCGTGCTATGACAGTTTCTTCTAGTACCTTATTCTGATTTTCTACCAGCTCTTGTTGTGCACGCATACTTGTTGCTAACTCATCTTGCAGCCAGCGTGAACGAGCTACTACCGCCAGCGCCATAATTACTGCTTCGCAGACTACGCCAAAGCCTTGCATTGAATTGGTATCTTTAAAGTGATAAAAAATGCCTTCATCGGGTAACAATGCGACCGGTGAGGGGATGCCCGCCACGCCAAGCAAAAACAATGATCGGAACATTACATAGGGCACCATTGCGAGCATAAAAAATTTGGCTATCGACATGCCCTCACGTAGCCTGATAAAAGCGCAGGTATACACACCAAGAAGATTCACGACCAGCCATATCAATAGAGGATTCCATAGCCAGCTAGGTGGAATGCTGTGTTTGATAGTTAGATTGACGACGATCTGAAAAAGATAAAACGCGATCCAAGCGTTTGTGAACCGGTGAAATAATGGAAATCGCTCTTTGATATTAAGAAAAGATCGTGCGAAAAGTATGTATGCAATACTCTGGCCGGCAGCGACGATGTAAACCACAACATTTCGAAATGAAAGCCCAACCGGCGTAAATCCAAATTCATCAAAGCCGTAAAAAAACTCTGCCATTCTCTGGCCGTCATGTACGCCCAGTACAAGTACGCTCCCCAAAGCAAAAAGTATCCAAATTCCATACATCAAGCTGGTGTGATCACGGTTGCGGACAAAGGAGTACCAGCCAAAGACAGACAAAGCGACTAGGGCGCCGGCAAGGGCCCCTTCTATATACAGTCCGTAGCGACGTAATTCGAGATATTTTGCGTGGTCTGCAATACTTAAAAAATTAAATTGTTGAGGTAAAAAACGCTGATCAGGATTTACCCGTGCATAGATTTTTATAGTTTCATTGCGGCGCAGAGGTAATACCAGATATTGTGTTTCTGGAGCGGGAGTTAGTGATAAAAATGGGGATGAGTGAGAAATCTGATTTCCTGGAGGAAGAGTGGCATAATTTTTTTCGTAAGCAACTCTATCGCCATTTTCATAAACAAGATAAGCATTCAAGCTTAACAAACCCAATGTTTTATTCGTGAGTCGAAAAGTTCTATCGGTCGCGACATTATTTTTTATTTCAAACGCCAGCCAGTACTTTTTGGTGGATTGAATTGCTCCGATCTCATCTGGATGCTTAAATTGACTAGTTGAATCTATTACCTCATTAAGCGAGAGAGGTTTATCACCCTCAACAAGCACCTGTAGATCTTTCGGCTTGACTGGTGTAATTACTGGAGTATTTTCGTTAAGCACAATCGGTTCTGCACATATGTCAACCACGGGCCAAACGATAAGGCTAATTAAGAGCAACAGGATAGA